>JBEHYP010000029.1:0-34508 GCA_048498115.1 Bacteroidota bacterium
TCCAATACCCGGAATTGCTCCTGCTGGCATTTCCGCTGGGGTTTGCGTTTTGGCATTGGGGACGAGTCCGCGGAGTGACGGGATGTATTTTTTCCATTCATTGTATGCTTCTTCATCTTTTGGCAGGCCTTCTTTTTCATCTCCTTCAAAAATGGTTACATACAGGCGGTCTTTATCTAACTTATACGTTTCCGTTAGTAGCTCCCAGCTCCATGCAATGGCTTCTGCTTTAAAATAGTCGCCAAAGCTCCAGTTGCCCAGCATTTCAAACATGGTATGGTGGTAAGTATCCACGCCCACTTCTTCCAGGTCGTTATGCTTGCCGCTTACACGAAGGCATTTTTGCGTATCGGCCACTCTTTTATCCGGTGCTGTTTTATTGCCCAAGAAATAGTCTTTGAACTGGTTCATGCCGGCGTTGGTAAACAATAAGGTAGGGTCATTCTTTAAAACAATGGGTGCAGAGGGGACAATGGTATGCCCCTTTGATTTGAAAAAATCTAAAAATTGTTGCCTTATTTCAGCACTCGTCATCATAGCCAGGTATCTTTTGGGTTGATTTTTGCAATATTACGGTCTATATTTGTACGCTATGGCCAGCGTGGCGCAAAGGTAAAGGAAAAGCCCCTCCAAACCTCCCTGTAGGGAGGCTTTAGTGCCTGCGGATTTGAAAGTTATTTTATAATCGCAGGGTGCGTTTTTCCTGAATTGTTTGCACAATAAAGATAGAGTGTACAAGAGTGCGACGCCTGTAAAGTTTAATAGTAGTACTAAAGCTAAGTCCAAAAACATCTGATATTTTATAAAGCCTGTTACCGCTGGTCAGCATGAAAAAAATAAAATACTTCTATAACACCAATACGCTCCGCTACGAAAAGCTGGTGACGCCCTTCAGGGTAAAGCTGCTGCGGCTTTTTGGTTTTATTTCCGCTTTTTTGGTTACTGCTGCTTTGGTAATATGGGTATATACCAGGTTTATTCCCAAGCCCACCGATAATGCCACCCAGCAACGGTATAAAATGCTGCAGGAAGATTACAGAACGCTTTCTTCAAAATTGCAGGCACTGGAAAAAGAAATGGATGAGCTGGAGAAAAGAGATAATGATGTATACCGTTCTATTTTTGAAGCTAACCCGCTGCCCGACAGTGCGAGGGCGCAATTGATAGAGAAGTCGAAGGAGTTTGCAAAAGTAAATGTGAAGAATGATTATGAACTGGGCCAGGATATTGCGGAACAGTTGAACAATATCAGCGCAAGAATTTCGTATCAGCGTAACAGTTATGACACCATTGCAAAGCTCATCAAAAACCAGGATGCAAAGTTAACCTGCATCCCTGCCATACAGCCGGTAAGCAATAAAGATCTTTCAAGGATAGCCAGCGGTTTCGGGTTCCGTATCCACCCTATTTACGGTATTCCCAAGATGCACAACGGGCTTGATTTTACAGCCCCGCAGGGCACGCCGATATATGCCACCGGCAACGGAAGGGTAACCCTGGCAGGCCCCGGTACGGGCACAGGCAACCATGTTGTTATCAATCATGGCTATGGATATGAAACGGTGTACATGCACATGGTAAGGATAAAAGTGAGGAACGGGCAGCAGGTAAAGCGGGGTGAAATTATAGGATGGGTGGGCAGCACGGGTGCCAGTACGGGGCCGCATTGCCATTATGAGGTGCATATTAACGGCAGGCCGGTGGATCCTGTGTACTTTTTCTTTAATGACCTGAATGCGGAACAGTATGACAGGCTGCTGAAAATAGCGGCCACGGGAAGCGCCAAAAGTTTTGATTAACGCCTTATCCACAAAACGAAAATTGTTTTGCGGGGAAAGCAATAGATTGAGTAATTTGTATTTGCTTGTTTTTTTATAATGGCTGAACTTACACAGATAGCATTTGATTTTGATTTGCCGCCGGTGAATGCCCCGGCAAAAAAAACTGTTGCTGCAAAAAAGAAAGTGACAGCGCCACCTCCTGTTGTAAAATTGGAACCGGAGGAAAAGAAAAAATCCCCCAGGGGCAGGAAGAGCATGAAAGAAATGACCGCCTCCGTTCATTTGGTGGATGTGCCGGAAGATGAAGTGCTTTTTCAAAAAATGTACTATTCCATTGGCCAGGTGGCAGAATGGTTTAAAGTAAATGCCTCGCTGATACGCCTGTGGGAAAATGAATTTGATGTGCTGAAGCCTAAAAAGAACGGCAAGGGAGACAGGCTTTTCCGCCCGGAAGATGTAAAAAATATACAACTGATCTATCACCTTACAAGGGAGAAAAAATATACACTGGAAGGCGCCAAAGATTATTTCAGGAATAATAAAAAGGCAGAAGAAAAATTTGCTGCTATTGAAGCGCTGAAAAAACTGAAAGGCTTTTTGAATGAATTAAAAGCAAATTTGTAGGGACAAGCTACGAATTTCACCAATGAACACGAATCTATTCGCCACAGATTTCACTGATTAACACAGAAGAACAAGCTTCACTTATTGGTGGTTTAGTTAAATTCATAGCACCCCGCTGTATTTTATTCGTGTGCATCTGTGAAATCTGTGGCTAAATACCTATCCTTCCGTATCGCTTTCCGATCTGATGATAATGCTGCTCGATTCCCCGGCAAATTCCACATGGTTTTGTTCCAGCAGCTTTTTTATGCCGAGATTGATGGTCTCTTTCAATTCAAAAAATTCATTCAGCGTAAAAGGGGCTGTGAAATATTCCACATTAATAAGGGATGCATTTTTTGAAAGCTCTTTTATAAATACGGTGGAAGAATTAATGCTTTTAGAATAGCTTCCGAGGAATGTCTTTATTTCTTTCAATAGTTTTTCAAGGGTGGCAGCGGAGGTGCCGGCAGAAAGCTCCAGCTTAATATCCGCTCTTCTTTCAGTGCGCAGGCTCCAGTTGTCAACAGCGCTGTCCACCATTTGCTTGTTGGGCACTGTTACCAGCGTTTTATCGGCAGTGCGTATGCGTGTGCTGCGGAGGCCAATGCGTTCCACCGTTCCCGTTATGGTATTTACCTTTATCGTATCGCCGGTAAAAAAAGGTTTGTCAAAAAAGATGATGAAAGAGGCGATCAGATTTTCTAAACTTTCTTTTGCCGCCAGTGCCAGTGCGGCACCTACAATACTAAGGCCCGTAAGCACACTGCCCACCGGCTGGTGAAAGCAGGCTTTTATTACCAGCAAAATCCCTGCTATGGCTACAATCACTTTTAAAAAATCGCGGAAAAAAACCACCAGCTGGTTATCCCTTGTATCTGCGGTGAGATCAGCTTTTTCCTCCATTACAGCAGCGATAAAATCTATCAGCCGCAGCAACAGCCAGGTGAAAGTGAAAATGATGATGCCTGACCCGATCCTTGAAAAAATATCTTTTGTGGTATGGCCGTAAATTTCATAATTCAGCACATCGGGAAAGTTCAGCTTGTCCAGCGAAAAAACAGATATCACTACTACCATGAACCAGCCCACAGGCTCCGCCACTTTATCATGAAAGTTTTTTTTGTTGAGCGTTTTCCATATTCTTTTGGCAAAAAGAAAGAACAGGGCAAGTATATAGCGGGACAAATATTTTTTTACCAGCAGCACAAACAGGATGATGCCTGCCACCACGAAGTAACTTTTTACGGTATTGCTGAAATAAACCTGGTTTAAGAAATTCATGCTGTAAAGTTAAGCATTGCACAAATTGATATAAGCATATTTGAAGATATAGTAAGGCGGTAATTGCTCTGAATTGGTAAATTGAAGCGCATGCTATAATTCGTGGCTAAATCTCTCTCTTTTTCTATCTTTACCCAAATGAAAAAAATTATTTCGCTTACCATCGCGGGCCTGCTGCTTTTTTGCAGCCCTGTTGTTTCTCAATCGGCCAAAGAACTGCACGAAACCGCCCGCACGTTTATGCAGCAGGGTGATTATTCCAATGCCGTGCTGGTGCTGAACCGGGCTGTGCAGTTGGATCCCGGCGATATTGATATTGCGAAAGATTTGTCTTTCAGTTATTACCTGCAAAAAGATTACAACAAAGCGCTTACAGTGATTGCGCCACTGCTTGACAGGGATGATGCAGATGATCAATGCTACCAGATTGCCGGCAACATTTATAAGGAGCTTGAGCAGCCGAAAGAATTGGACAAACTGTACAGGAAGGGTATAAAAAAATTTCCTGCCAGTGGCCCTATGTACAATGAACTGGGCGAACTGCTTGCATTCCAGCAGGACAATACGGCAATAAGACAATGGGAAAAAGGAATAGAAGTAGATCCCGGCTTTTCAAAAAATTATTACAATGCCGCCAAATATTATGCGGTCAATAATGAAAAGCTGTGGAGTGTTTTATACGGTGAGATCTTTATCAATATGGAGCCGCTGAGCAGCCGGGCACCGGAAATAAAATCATTGTTGCTGGATGGCTATAAAAAATTATTTACCGATGCGCAGATAAGCATACCCGATGCCGGTAAAAACGCTTTTACCAGTGCTTTTGTGAAAACCATAAACAAGCAAAGCCTTATAGCAGGCTATGGCATCAATGCCGAAACGCTTACAATGATACGGAGCCGTTTTATCCTTGACTGGTACAATGAGTACGCTGATAAAATTCCCTATAAATTATTTGAACTGCACCGCCAGTTGCTGCAGGAAGGCATGTTTGATGTATACAACCAATGGCTGTTTGGCGCTGCACAGAATCTTGCTGTATATCAAAGCTGGATAACAGCACATGCTGCCGAATACGATTCCTTTATTAAATTTCAGCAGGGAAGGATATTTAAAATACCGGCAGGGCAGTATTACAGGTAATAATTGAAAAATGTGTAAGTTGCAGGAAGGAACAATAAAAAATTAAACCAAGCCCGCCGATATGAATTTTGACTCACGGCTTTTTGACTGCCTGCAATACCAGCTGGAAAAGTTTCCCAAAGCAGATATGCTGAACGGGAAGGTGAACGGCGGGTGGCTCTCTTACAGCACACAGCAGGTAAAAGACACCGTAAATAATTTGAGCGCAGGGTTACTGGCGCTGGGCATCAGCGGCAACGACATGACGGTAGAACGACAGGATAAAATTGCGCTCATCAGCAAAAACAGGCCTGAATGGCTGGTGCTTGACATGGCCTGCCAGCAAATCGGTGCCCTGCTTTGCCCTGTATATCCTACCACCAATGTAAACGAGCTTGAATTTATTTTTAATGATGCGCAGGTGAAAGCTGTTTTTGTAAGCGGTGATGACATTCTTGCCAAAGTAAATGACGTAAAAGATACTGTGTCTTCGCTTGAAAAGATATATTCTTTTGATGATTTGGACGGAGCGGTTTCCTGGAAAAATATTTTTGATCTGCCCGCGCCTTCGCATTTTGAAAAACTGGAGGCTATCAAAAAAACGATCCTGCCTGAGCATTGTGCCACGATTATTTATACATCAGGCACCACCGGCTTTCCTAAAGGGGTGATGCTGAGCCACCGGAATATTGTAAGCAATATTATCAATGCATCAGCGAGCTTCCCTTTTGAAGAAAAAACGCAATGGAAAGCGCTTAGCTTTTTGCCCCTCAACCATATTTTTGAAAGGATGGTTTCTTATATCTACATCCGCAGCGGTATTTCCATTTATTATGCCGAAAATATGGACACGATTGCCGATAATTTGAAAGAAGTGAAACCAAATTTGTTTTGCACCGTGCCGAGGTTGCTGGAAAAAGTGTATGAAAAAATCATGGCAAAGGGCGCAGAATTAAAAGGGATAAAGAAAAAATTGTTTGACTGGTCAATAACATTGGGCGCCAGGTATGACAACGAAAAAAGCGGGGGACCCTGGTACCAACTGCAATTAGCCATTGCCAATAAATTAGTGTTCAGCAAATGGCGGGAAGCATTGGGCACCAATGTTGAATTCATTGTTACCGGCGGCGCTGCCTGCCAGGTAAGGTTGATAAGGTTATTTACTGCAGCCAAAGTCCCGGTATATGAAGGCTATGGCCCCACAGAAAATAGCCCTGTGATAAGCGTGAACTGCCAGTACAGGGGCGGCACTAAATTCGGTTCTGTTGGCCCTGTAATAAAAGGGCAGGAAGTGAGGCTGGAAGCAGATGGCGAAATATGCGTAAAAGGGCCCAGCGTGATGATGGGCTATTATAAAAGGCCGGAGCTTACTGCCGAAACAGTAATTGACGGATGGCTGCACACCGGCGATATCGGCATATTTGAAGAGGGTAAATTTTTAAAAATAACCGACCGCAAAAAAGAGCTGTTTAAAACCAGCGGCGGCAAATATGTGGCGCCGCAGCCCATTGAAAATAAAATGAAGGAATCGCCCTTTGTGGAACAAATGATGGTGGTGGGCGCCGAAGAAAAATTTGTGGGCGCCCTGATTGTACCCAACATGCCTGCACTAAAAGAATGGATGCGCTTAAAGAATATCCCTTTTATCACCAATGAAGATGCAGTGAACAACCCCGAAGTTTTAAAACTCTATAAAGAACTTGTTGACAGCTTTAACACCTTTTTTAACCATGTAGAGCAAATCAAGCGCTTTGAATTATTGCCCAATGAGTGGACAATTGAAAGCGGTGAGCTGACACCAACGCTCAAGCTTAAACGAAAAGTAATTTTGGAGAAATACAGGGGGGCGTATGAGAGAATTTACGGAAGGTAACCGGAGATAAAATCATCCCTTTTTCTTCGCCGGGTACACTGTTCTGTTCACGGGCATATTTGTACCGCTCAGCAACACCTGCACACACTCATTCAGTATGGCATATTTGTTTGTAACAAATAACTGCATTTTATCGGGTGGTAGGCGCAGGTCATATTTGCCTGTAGAGCCAAGTATGGCATCAAAGCTTTCATTGTAGTAATTAAAGGCAGCAATATCCATGGAAAGATTTTTTGCAATTACTAACGAATTGAATTTGCCTGTTACCGGCAGCATTTCCACTTCTTCCAGTTCGGTTTCTGTTAATGTATTGGGCTGTGTAAAATTATTGGTGCCGTTTTCTGTATAAGCATTTGTGCCTGTATTACCCATGGTGGTAACACCACCACCGCCTTCCATAATATAGTGCGTGGCGATAAAACGTTTTACATACGTCCTGGATTCTTCCGGCAGGTAATATTGAAGGTCCCAGAAATTTTTGCTGCCGCTTTTTTTCATGGCACTGTACACCCGGCCGGGCCCACCGTTATAAGCAGCCATTACCAGCAGCCAGTCATGCAGGTCCCTGTATAATGAAAGCAGGTATTTTGCCGCGGCATGGGTGCTTTTATAATAATCCCTGCGGTCGTCAATATACCCGTTCACGGTGAGGCCATATTGCTTTGCCGTGTAAGGCATAAACTGCCATGGGCCACCGGCGCCCATATAACTGGTGGCGCCACTGTTTAGATTGCTCTCAATAACAGCAATGTATTTTAGTTCTTTCGGCAGGCCGTATTGCGACAATATGCCTTCAATCAAATTAAAATAAGGCTGCCCCCAGTCTTTCATCCCCGTAAGGTATTTGGAATGCCCCTTCATATAATCCTGTATAAAGATCTCTGCGTGGGGATTAATCTGGTTAATGTAAGGAATTGATGCATTGTAAGCAGCATTGGAGAAAAGGTTTTTAAAGCCATACTTTGTTACCTGGCTTACGTATTGCACCTTCTCTTTCTTTGGCGCTGTCCTTGATTTAATTACTTCTTCAATGGTGATATTTTCCTGCACAGTATCTTCATCTGCAATGGTGTCAGTTACCGGAGGCTGGAGATAAAGGCCGGCAGGGGCATTCTCTTTTCCTGAAGCTGCTGTTGCCAGCAATGAGATGAAACAATATGTTAGTATTCTCCTTTTCACTGTATTACTGATAGGCTTCAGCTTTGCGCTGCTGCATTAACAAATCCGAAAGCTGCAGCAAAGTTACTTCATTCATTTTTTTTGACATCACCTGCAGCCCAAAAGGCATGCCATTGCTGTGCTTGAACAAAGGCAGCGATATACCCGGAATGCCGGTAAGATTAGCGAAAACTGTGTAGATATCAGCGATATACATGGCAATCGGGTCGGCTGTTTTTTCACCAATGGTAAAAGCGGTAGTAGGCGCCGTTGGCAGTACAAGGGCATCGTAACCTGCAAAAATTTCATTCACTTTGCTTACCAGCAGCCTTCTTACCTTTTGGGCCTTGCTGAAATAGGCGTCATAATACCCGGCGCTCAATACAAAGGTGCCCAGCATGATCCTGCGCTGCACTTCTTTTCCAAAACCTTCGCTGCGGCTGAGCTTATAAAAATGAGTAAGGTCGTTTGCTTTCTCTTTTGTTTTATGACCATAGCGGATACCGTCATACCTGCTGAGGTTGGAGCTTGCTTCTGCGGTGGTTAATACATAATAGGCAGGAACAATGTACTCAAGCAGATCAAAGCGTACAGGCGTTACCGTATGCCCGCCGGCTTCTAATTCCCGCAGGCAGGTTTTTACTTTTTCTGCAATCTCTTTGTCTAATGAAGGATGATTAATGGCTTCTTCAAAATATGCGATCCTGTATTTTTTTCCTGCTGATGCTTTTTCAGTATAAGATGGAACCGGTGTAAATGAAACAGTGCTGTCGTATTCGTCCGCCCCGGCAATTACTTCCAGCGCCAATGCTGCATCTGCTATATTATTGGCAAAGATCCCCACCTGGTCAAAGGATGATGCATAGGCAATCAATCCATATCTTGAAATGCGGCCGTAAGTAGGTTTTAACCCAACAATGCCGCAAAAATCTGCCGGCTGCCTTACAGAGCCACCGGTATCGCTGCCGAGGCTGAGCATGCATAAGCCTGCCTGCACTGCCACAGCGCTGCCGCCTGATGAACCTCCCGGCACTTTTGTTTCATCCAGGTAATTCAGCACCTTGCCGTAAGCAGAGTTTTCATTGCTGCTGCCCATTGCAAATTCATCGCAGTTGCAGCTGCCGATGATGAGGGCTTCTTCATCCAGTAATTTCTGCACAGCAGTGGCATTATAAACACATTCAAACCCTTCCAGTATTTTGGAAGCTGCTGTTACCTTGTGGCCTTTATAGCAGATAACATCTTTAATAGCTATAACAACACCATGTAATTTTCCTGTTGCCTTTCCGGCCTTTCTCCGTTCATCTAATGCAGCTGCTTTTTGCAATACCTCTTCGGCATATACTTCGGTAAAAGCATTCAGCTTCTTGTGCTGCTGTATTCTTTCCAAAAAATAATTTACAGCCGCCACACAGGTGGTATGGCCGCTGGAAAGGTCTTCGTGGTATTTGCTGATGCCGGTAAACAAAATAAAATGTATAATTATAAAATCGGCTGGAGCGACTGAAAATTCTCTCAGTCACTTCAGCCGAAACAAAGTTTATTTAAATAAATTATTTGGCAGTTATTGTGCCTGTTTTTGATTGAGCTGTTCCCTTAAGCGCCTTATTTCTTCGTCCTTGTCTTTTTCTTTCATGCCTTCTTCTATTTCGCTTTTAACGCTGTTCTTGGCATCGTTAAATTCCCTGATGCCTTTACCAATTCCTTTCATCAGCTCAGGAATTTTTCTGCCACCGAATAAAAGTATAACGGCAAGAATAATAAATATCCATTCAGAACCTCCCGGCATGCCAAGAAGGAATACTGACAATATAGTTGCTGTAACTGTCATAGCTAAAAAATTAGGCAACAAAGATATGCCAATTATTTACTTAAATGTTCTTTGAGTAACATAAATACGTTGACCAAATGTTAATTGCCATTACTTCACATACCTTCCGCACTTGGCTTTACCGTTGGCCGCTTCATAAGTGGTGATGCCCCTTGAGCAGGAAGAAAGCAGCATAACGGCTGCAGCAATAAAAAGCAGGGAAAATGTTGTTTTTTTCATAGAGTATGGTTTGGGTGATAAAATACTTGTATATAACGCCAATAATTGCTCCAAATTATATGCAGGTTACTCAAAAACGAAAAGCGGGAACCATTGGTTCCCGCCTTCATATTTAAAAGATCGTTTATTAATTAGTGGTAGCCAGCCTTTTTTCCTGAATACGGGCACTTTTACCGCTCCTGCTGCGCAGGTAAAACAGTTTGGCACGGCGAACCTTACCTACTTTGTTTACCACAACGCTCTCAATATTAGGAGAGTAAAAAGGAAACAAACGTTCAACGCCTACGCCATCACTGATCTTGCGAACAGTAAAGGAAGCCGTAGCACCATTACCCTGGCGTTTGATAACATCGCCTTTAAAGCTCTGGATACGTTCTTTGTTACCTTCAATGATTTTATAGTTAACAGTTACATTATCACCTGCTTTAAAAGCCGGCAAAGCCGCTTTGGTGGTTAACTGGTCGTGTACAAACTGAACTGCATTCATCTTCTTAAAATTTTGGACGGCAAAAGTAGGGGAAATAATTGAGAATTGATAACGATTAAAGGATAATTTTTAAAGGCTCGTTTAGAGGTTTAGAAAATTTAGACGTTTAGCAGATGGTACCTAAACGTCTAAACCCTAAACACCTAAACTTATCTTGCTATATTCACCGCCCTTTTTTCCCTTATCACGGTCACTTTTATCTGGCCGGGAAAGGTCATTTCAGTCTGGATCTTCTGGGCTATTTCAAAGCTCAGCTTATCGCTGTCGGCATCGCTTACTTTATCTGCTTCCACTATCACCCTCAGCTCACGGCCTGCCTGTATAGCGTAGGCTTTTTCCACGCCCTGGTAAGCCCCGGCAAGATTTTCCAGGTCTTTGATGCGCTGGATATATTGCTGCATTATTTCACGCCTTGCGCCGGGCCTTGCACCGCTGATGGCATCGCAGGCCTGAATGATGGGCGAAATAACATACTGCATTTCCATTTCATCGTGGTGGGCGCCAATGGCATTTACCACAGCAGGATTTTCTCCATATTTTTCAGCGAGCTTAGCCCCTAATAAAGCATGGCTCAGCTCTGTTTCTTCATCAGGCACTTTGCCAATATCATGCAGCAGGCCCGCACGTTTTGCCAGCTTGGGGTTCAGCCCCAGTTCTGAAGCCATAATAGCACAAAGATTGGCCGTTTCGCGGCTGTGCATCAGCAGGTTTTGGCCATAAGAAGAACGGAAACGCATACGGCCTACCATTCTTATCAGCTCTTTGTGCAGGCCATGCACACCCAATTCCATAGCAGTGCGTTCGCCTATTTCCATTACCTGGTCGTCCAGTTGCTTTTTGGTTTTTTCCACCACTTCCTCAATACGGGCAGGATGTATACGGCCATCAGCCACCAGCCTTTGCAGGGATAACCTTGCCACTTCACGGCGGAGGGGATCAAATGAGGAAAGAACGATTGCTTCCGGGGTGTCGTCTACGATCAGGTCCACACCGGTAGCGGCTTCAATAGCCCTGATGTTGCGGCCTTCACGGCCAATGATGGAGCCTTTTATTTCATCGCTTTCAAGGTTGAAAACGGTAATGGAATTCTCAATGGCCTGTTCGGCGGCTGTGCGCTGTATAGTTTGAATAACAATTTTCCTTGCCTCTTTATTGGCTTTTTGCCTGGCGTCTTCAATAATTTCCTGCTGCAGGGCAATGGCTTTTGTCTGCGCTTCCTGCTTAAGGCCCTCAATCAGTTGCGCCTTGGCATCTTCAGCAGAAAGGCCGGCCACTTTTTCCAGGCGGCGGATATGCTCTTCCTGGTGTTTTTCCAGCTCGGTGCGCTTTACATTTACAATTTCTATCTGGCGGTTGAGGTTTTCCTTGATAGATTCGTTTTCTTTAATCTGTTTTTCTAAATTCCCCTCTTTCTGGTTAATGCTTTGCTCTTTTTGTTTGATGCGGTTTTCAGAATCGTTCAGCTTCTGGTTTCGCTGCATCACTTCTTTATCGTGGGAAGCTTTTAACTGTACAAATTTTTCCTTTGCCTCCAGCTCTTTTTCCTTTTTGATGGTCTCAGCCCTTAATTCCGCTTCTTTTACGATGGTTTGTGCCTGTAATTGTGCTTCCTCTACCTGTTTTTTAGTGTTTTTGGCAAAAATGAATTTACCCAGAACAATGCCCACTACGAGGGCAACTGCACCGGCAATGATGGAAATTATGTTTGGTTCCATTGAATGATTTTGTTTTTAAACGGTTCATTATTTTATATATCGCCTCTTTAACCATAAGTTAATATTGGAGAAATATGTATATCCGGCGAAGATAATATTTTAATGGGAGAATTTTGTACCAGTCTGGCCGTCCCCGGTCTGACTGAAGTAAAACTGCAAACGATTAGCCATGAGTTATACAGGTGGACACAATTGTTTGCAGGCCTGGTAACTCTGGCTTACGGATCAATACAGAAAACACAATCTTATTCGTGATAATTAGTGGCCAAAGAAAATGGCATGGCCGCTCCCGGCCCAACCAGGAAATTAACGCAGCAGCAATTCACAGGGCTTAATGCCGGTATGCTTTTTAAAGGCAGTGCTGAAGTGGGAGATAGACGAATAGCCCAGCAAAGAAGAAACTTCCGTTACGCTGAGGCCTTTATCATACAACAGGTATTTGGCATGCTCCATGCGCTGGCCCTGGTAAAAGTCAAATATGGTGGTGCCGAACAGCTCTTTAAACCCTTTTTTAAGGTAACATTCGTTGATGGCCACCTTCCGGCTAAGCTCTTTAATGGTAAGCGGCTCGCCGATGTGCTGCAGCAATACTTCCCTCGCTTTTACAATTTTTTCCCTGTCGGCCTCATTAGCCAGGAACTTGCAGGTAAACACTTCTTCCTCTTTTTCACCCATCATACAGTCCATGCTGTAGAGCAGCAATATCTGTGTCTGGGCATTGATGAAGATATTTTCTAAGGTATCTGTATAATTGTGATTCAGCAGGGCTTCAATCGCCATCCTTGTTTTACCGCAAAGGGGCAGGGTTTTGGAGAAAGAAGCAGTATGGCTAAAGGCCAGCACATCATCTGTAATGCTGGTACGCTGTTTTTTGCCTTTTACAAATTGTGTGAGGTATGAAGGCTTAAAAGTAAAGCTGAGCACATCCACACTTTCCACTTTTTCAACGCAGGTTTTGGAGGCGCTGAACTTGCAATAATTACATTCAGCCTGTTTTTGCCGGCAGTATATATTACCACTTACGCAAAACCTCAGTTCAAGGTAATTGGCCGTGGGATTGTTCTTTTCATAATGATATACCAGCATCCCGGCATCGTCCATATTCCAGTTGCTCACTTTTTGGTAGCGCTTAATGGCATACTGTACCGAACCCGGGACGGTGCGCTCAATGTCCTGCAGCACCTCCAGTTCATTAAAAACCATTGGCTGCTTTTCCTTTACCAGTAATATGTCGGAAGTTTGATACATTGATAAATTTCGATGCAAATATACGGCAGAAATGGCAATTTGGCGATGGTTAGTTTTTTGAAAGGGAAGTTTTACTTTTTTATGACCGTTTTTGCTGTGGAAATCTTTGTAAAAAAAGCATTATTTTCTCCCATAATAAACCTGCTAAAACCCTTTAACTTTCGTACATTTGCCGGTATCCAATTTTGATTCATTTTAAAGAGAATTTTGCCCAATTTATGAGTACAGAGATTGAAGAAGTGGTAGCGCCCCCCACCAACGGTTATGGTGCCGACAGTATCCAGGTTTTAGAAGGTTTAGAAGCAGTAAGAAAACGCCCTGCTATGTATATCGGCGATGTGGGCGTAAAAGGCCTGCACCACCTCGTTTACGAAGTAGTTGACAATTCCATTGACGAAGCATTGGCCGGTTATTGCAAAAATATCGTGGTAAACATTCATGAGGATAATTCCATCAGTGTGCAGGACGATGGCCGCGGCATCCCCACCGGCATCAATACCAAAGAAAAAAAATCAGCGCTGGAAATTGTAATGACCGTGTTACATGCCGGCGGTAAATTTGATAAGGACAGCTATAAAGTGTCCGGCGGTTTGCATGGTGTGGGCGTAAGTTGTGTGAATGCCCTCAGCACAAGGATGATTACCACGGTACAACGGGAGGGAAAAATTTTCGAACAGGAATACCATACCGGCATCCCTCAATATGAGGTAAGGGAAATTGGTATATCGGACAAAACAGGCACCCAGCAACATTTCTGGCCCGATGGCAGCATTTTCAATACTACCACTTATAACAAAGATATTTTAGAAGGCAGGCTGAGGGAACTGGCTTACCTGAACAGGAAAGTATCCATCACCCTGAACGATTTAAGGGAAAAAGATGAAGAAGGCAGAACCTACTCCGTTACTTTTTACAGCGAAGGCGGCATTACCGAGTTTGTGCAAATGCTGGATAAAAACGGCAACCGTATGCCATTGCTGCCGGGCGTGATTTTCTGTGAAGGGCACGATGCTGCCACTAACGTAGTAGTGGAAGTGGCCATGATGTACAATGCCAGCTACCAGGAGCATATCTTCAGCTATGTAAACAATATCAACACCATTGAAGGCGGTACGCATGTGGCCGGTTTCCGCCGTTCCATCACCAGGGTGTTCAAAGCTTATGGTGAAAAAGAAGGCATGTTTGAAAAAGCCAAAGTGGAAATTGAAGGGGATGATTTCAGGGAAGGGTTAAGTGCCATTATTTCTGTGAAAGTGCCGGAGCCGCAGTTTGAAGGACAAACGAAAACCAAACTGGGCAACAGCGAAGTGATGGGTGTGGTGGATACCACCTTAAGCCGTGTGCTGAATGCCTATCTGGAAGAAAACCCCAGGGAAGCCAAGACTGTTATTCAAAAAGTGATACTGGCTGCACAGGCAAGGGCCGCTGCAAGAAAAGCCCGTGAAATGGTGCAGCGCAAAAGTGTGCTTTCCGGTGGCGGGCTGCCCGGCAAGCTAGCCGACTGCAGCGATAAAGACCCCGGCAGGTGTGAGCTATTCCTTGTGGAAGGTGATTCGGCCGGTGGCACTGCCAAGCAGGGGCGTGACAGGAGCTTCCAGGCAATTCTTCCATTAAGGGGTAAGATACTGAACGTGGAAAAAGCGATGGAACATAAGATTTACGACAATGAAGAAATAAGAAATATGTTCACTGCACTGGGCGTAAAAATCGGTACACCGGAAGACCCCAAAGCACTGGACACTTCAAAGCTCCGCTATCATAAGCTTATCATCATGACAGATGCCGATGTGGACGGAAGCCATATTGCCACGCTCATTCTCACTTTTGTTTTCCGCTATATGAAAGCGTTGGTGGAGCAGGGTTATGTGTACCTGGCACAGCCACCACTGTATTTAGTAAAAAAAGGAAAAGAGCAGGAATATGCCTGGGATGAAGAAGAAAGAAAAGGATTTGTGGCAAGGCTTGGGCAAGGCAAAGACGACAGTGTAATGGTACAGCGCTATAAAGGCCTCGGCGAAATGAACGCAGATCAATTGTGGGAAACCACTATGAACCCCGCCACCCGTACTTTAAAGCAGGTAACGCTTGAAAGCGCTGCCGAGGCAGACCGTGTGTTCAGCATGCTGATGGGAGATGAAGTGCCGCCGAGAAGGGAATTTATAGAAAGCCATGCCAAGTATGCAAGGATAGATGTATAATTTTTCATTACAGATTTTATTGAGAATAAAAAACTCCCGGTTAATGCCGGGAGTTTTTAGTTATATCCAGGTTCACTGATCAGTAAGCCTGTTTTCTATATCCATTCGCTCATGTAAAACCCTGATAATTTCAAGTTGTTTTTCTGCTATACGGTAAAAAATCAGATGTGATTTTACTTTTGAATAGCGATAATTTTTTCGAATATGGTTAAAGTCTTTTCCTGAAGCTGGATTTACTGCCAGGTATTCAATTTCATCAAAGATCAGGTTTATATACCTGTCAGCCTGTTCTAAAGACCAATTCTCAAATGTGTAAAGCCAAATACCTTCAATATCTTCAGCAGCTTTGGCGCTGATCTTATAGTTCATCAGTTAGATATTTGCTGTGAAGGCCTTTTATAAATTTCCTGCGATCAAATCTTTGAACAAACCCGGATTTTTCTCCTTTTTTAAGTTCCTTAATTAATTCATTCTTTTGGTTCTCCTCCTGTTCAAAAACCCGAAGGGCTGCCCTTACCACTTCACTGGCAGAAGCATATCGTCCGCTTTGGATTTGGCTATTGATGAAATTTTCAAAATGATCACCTAAAAGGATAGAAGTATTTTTAGCCATAGCATTTGCTTTATTTCAAAAGTACCAATTTTTGGTATAAACCCCAGGTTAAATCCAGCCGTTATCAATTTATAAAATGCAGAATAAAAAATTTGACATAAACAAAACCCCTTCAGCTTTGAAGGGGTTTTAAATTTTGTTAGTGCAGGCCAATTACATTTTTGCAGTTTCTTTTTCTTTCTCCTTGTCTTTCTTGCAGCATTTTTTACCGCTTTTTTTGCAGCAGCTTTTGCTGCATTTTTTTCCTTTTCCGTTGTCGGCAAAAGTTACACCCGTAGCAAGCAGGGCTGCAACTGCCAGTAAAGCAAATTTTTTCATACTATGTTTTTGGTTTTTATGATTTAATTGAACGTAAATATAGGTAGTTAATTGCAGGGGAGAAATGGGGAGAATGTTAAAATTAAAACCGCTCACATTTCGGCTTCGCTCAATGTGGCGAAGACAACCCTTCGGCTTCGCTCAGGGCAATGCAGCAATCACCGTTACCCCGCCCTGCACTGCCTGGTTCAGCTCTACATTTACCTTAGTGCCCACAGGCAGCAGCAAATCTACCCGGCTGCCAAATTTGATGAAGCCCATTTCTTCTGTTTGCTTTACTTCATCACCCACTTCCAGGTAATTCACAATTCTTTTGGCAAGGGCGCCGGCAATTTGCTTTACCAATACTTCAAAATTGCCTTTGCGTATCACCACACTGTGGCGCTCATTTTCGGTGGAAGACTTGGGGTGCCATGCCACTAAATATTTTCCTTTATGATATTGATTATACACCACCTGCCCGCTGATGGGGTTGCGGTTTACATGCACATTGGCAGGGCTCATAAAAATAGAAACCTGCAGCCGTTTTGTTTTAAAATATTCATCATCAACAGCCTCTTCTATCACCACCACTTTGCCGTCTGCCGGGGCAATCACCTGCTTTTCATTTATCGTAAGCCTGCGGTTGGGCACCCTGAAAAACGAGATCAAAAACAGAAAGAGAAATAAGGTAATGAAAAATATCATCCAGCACAAGGCAGGCGACACGGGGCTTAAATATGAAAAACTGATGAGGTTAAGTGCAGCAAAAATAATAGCGCCGATTGCTATTGATCTGTATCCTTCCCGGTGAATGGTCATGTGATGAATTTAAACCGCAAATGTAAGTAGTAATGTGCTGATTAGCTAATCCACGCCTTGGGCTGGACAAGTTATGCTGATGTGCTAATGAATGGGATATTCACTGTTTATACAAATAACTGTACATACAACCATACAAATGGAGTGGCCACCAGCAATGAATCAAAGCGATCTAAAAAACCACCGTGCTCCGGCATAAAACTGCCGCTGTCTTTTACATCGGCCATGCGTTTTATTTTACTTTCTAACAGGTCACCCGCTGTGCCGAACATGGCGCAGATGGCGGCAATAGCGATCCAGTGCCATACAGCAATTTCTTTTGCAGCGGGAATAAAATATCCCAGCAAGCCAATTACAATTATACAAAGTATAGCACCGCCTGCTGTACCCTCCCATGTTTTTTTCGGGGATATTTTTGAGAAGGGGGTTTTGCCAATCAATGAACCTACGATGTAAGCCATTGTGTCGTTTATCCAAATGGAAAAAACAATTCCACACGGGAGAGCCCGGGGATCTGGAGTTTTAATATTTACTGTAATGTTAACATACTCTAGTCGCAAATCAATCATCATTAATACGGGCATCGTTATATATACCAATCCCAATAAACAATAAGGCAAAAATTTACTTCCCTGTATCTTCTTCATCAGCTTGACAAACTCATACCAGCACCCAAAATGTATAATAGTAAACAATATCACAAAACTCCACAGGTTCCAGAACAGCCCCGCCAGCATCACCACTACAAATATGGCTGCCGTGAGTGAACGGGTTTTAAATACTTCCTTGTTAAGCGCCATGAAGATTATTGTTGATGGTTTTCATACTGCTCTGCCAGGTCATTAAAAGGATTGCTGCTGAAATTATAGCCCGGTATCAGCACTTCTTCACCGGGGCGGTCAATTTGATTTTTACTTACTTTTTCAAATACAATAAATAAAGCCACCACTGCCGCAATGCTTACCAGGCCGGCCCACAGCGGCAGCTGCCCGTCTGCTGCCGAAGGGTCAATTTTTTGCCCGGGTTTTGAAGAAAGGTATAAGGATGTAACTGCAGCTGCATTATTAAAAAAATGCCCGATGATATTGAGCCAGATATTACCGGTACGGAAATACATCCACCCCAGCACAAAACCCAATGCAAAGCGGCTTAAGAAACCAAGATAGGAACCATGCACTGCACTGAATATCGCCGACATGATAATTACTGCCAGCACCGGCAGCTTAAACCAGCGGCTCAGTAAATTTTGCCAGCAGCCCCTGAACATGATCTCCTCCATCACCGCGGGCATCAGCGCTACGATAAACATTGTAATAAGATAATCGCCAAAGCCATTCATCCTTGCCATCACGGCTATCTGCTTATTGTATTCTTCTTCGGCCGCTTTAAATTTCAACACCGTTGCTTTGCTCCAGGGCAGCATTTCGGTAAGCTCCTGCAGGGCATTCACGGCAGGCAGCGCCACCATCATTATCAGCAGCACTGCCAGCACCTGTTTGATGTTGACTGTATTGGTAAAGCCGAGATGCTTTGCTGTTTTGATATGGCATATCCTGGCATATAATACGGCGGGTATTAAAAAAACAAAAGGGGTGCCTATTGCCTGCGACCATCTTAAAATGGAAGTGGCATCAGGGAGATTCAAAATTTTATCAAGGAATTCACTGCTGCTGTCCTTCGCCATTGAAAAATCAAGGTGTCCCAGCATGGGAATGAACATGGCAATGCCGCCCAGCACCAGCCCGCCACCGCACAAGCCTGCTAAAATGCCCAATTGTCCCCAGTAATTAAATCGTTTGGTAGCGTAGTATGCCATATCGGTTGTGTATAAAGCTGTAAATTTACGGGCTAAAATTCAGGTCTAAGGTTTAAAAGTTTAAAGTCTAAGGTTGGGAGTTCTCCAATAACGCAAAAAATCTCACTTATCAAGCACTCTGGCTTTAAACTATTAAACCATTAAACTTTAAACGCTTTTCAACATGCCCTCAATTGGCAATATACAATTACCGGAGTTTCCCCTGCTGCTGGCGCCCATGGAAGATGTAAGCGATCCGCCTTTCCGTGCCGTGTGTAAAGACAATGGGGCCGATTTGATGTATACCGAATTCATTTCTTCTGAAGGGCTGATACGGGATGCTATCAAGAGCCGGCACAAGCTGGATATTTTTGATTACGAAAAACCCATCGGCATACAAATATTTGGCGGCGATGAAGAAAGCCTGGCGCTGGCCGCAAGGATCGTGGACGTTACCAATCCTGACCTGCTCGACATCAACTTTGGCTGCCCGGTAAAAAAAGTGGCCATGAGGGGCGCCGGTGCCGGCGTACTAAAAGATATTGACCTGATGGTTCGCCTAACCGCTGCCGTTGTAAAATCAACCTCCCTGCCGGTAACAGTAAAAACAAGGCTGGGCTGGGATGACCAGACAAAAAATATTGAAGAAGTGACCGGGCGCCTGCAGGATGTGGGCATTAAAGCCCTTGCCATACACGGCCGCACCCGTACGCAAATGTATAAGGGCGAAGCGGACTGGGAACTGATTGGCAAAGTGAAGAACAATTCCCGTATCAATATTCCCATATTTGGCAACGGCGATATTGACAGCCCTGAAAAAGCATTGGCGTATAAAAATAAATATGGTGTGGATGGCATCATGATTGGCCGTGCCGCTATCGGCTATCCCTGGATATTTAACGAGATAAAGCACTTTATGAAAACGGGCGAACACCTGCCTGCACCCACTATTGAAGACAGGGTGGCCGTTTGCAAAAAGCACCTGCACAAATCATTTGAATGGAAAGGCCCCAAAGTAGGCATCTTTGAAATGCGCCGCCACTATGCCAATTATTTAAAAGGCCTGCCCGGTATTAAAGATTACCGCAACAAGCTGGTAACGTTGATGACAGTGGAAGAAATAGATGCCGTGCTGGATGAGATTGTAACGAAATACAGCGGCTACGAATTTGAAAAAACGCCGATAGAATTAATTAACTACCACGAAAAATGCCCTTTATAGAAAACCGTTTCTTTTTACCGTTGGACGTTATTCGTTACTCGTTTTTCCGGCAGCAAATATTTCATGAATAATAAACTTCAAAGCCCGGTAAGAATTGCCCAACGAGAAACGGGAAACAAAAAAACGAAAAACAAGAGACAGCTATTTCTTCATCCATTCTTTTAATCCATTCAAATAAGCAACACCCCTTGCAGCGGCTAAATAATCTGTAACAAAAACTATTATGGCGATTACGGCAAGGCCTGCCCCAAAACCCTTCCGGAACGCATTGGCCCCGTCATTGCGGAAATAAAAGAACAATACTACGCCAGTCAGTACCAGTAGGCCGCCTGCCCACTTGTACCACACAAAATGCTGCATCACTTTTTCCATCCTCGGCAGCTCTTTGCTTTTAAGGTCACCGGGGTTCATATCGTAGGCATATACATTTCTTGTGCGGTCTGCATCGCTTTTGCCATATACCGTGTAGCCTGCTATGCCTGCCACCAGCCCCATCACTATCAGTGGAATAGCAGCACCTTTATAAAAATTGGTTTTTACCAGCAGCAAAAACAAAATGCCTGTAACAATGGCCACGCCGGCAATGATGGCCAGCGCCAGCCCGGTATTCTTTTCGGCAATGAAATATTTTTCTATATCGGCTTTGCTGAACATAATTTTTTTATGCAATATAACTTGCCGGCAGTGAAAAAGGTTGCACTGTTTTACACAACGGGCACAAAGAAAAACAACGGACACAAAGGTTCGTTGTTTCTCTGTATCCGTTGCCTTCGCTGTTTGAACTGGTAAGCAAAAGATTAGCTTGTAAATAACTCTGCGTCTCTGCGTGGGATTTATTTTGCACGCTGAAACTGCAGAGAGAATGAGAATGTTACCAATTATTATTTTGCAGGATAATGCTGAACAGCTTCGCTGAGCACGGCTATCTTGCCATCTTTTATCATGGCATCGTCCACGCAGTTAATGGAGTCGGTAATGCCCTTGGTATTGGTCCATTTTTGCTTGTACCACAGGGTTACCCATTCTTCTTTTTTATCTGCTGATATCACTGATTCCCAGTCTTCCATCTGGATGCTCATGCTGGTATAATTGGCCCTTTCGGCAGTAAACATTTTGCCAAGGCTGTCTTTGCTGAACTTGCCCCGCATATTGTCGAAGAAGAGCCTTACAGAATCGGCAAAGCCGTTTATGCAGGCAGGGATGTCGCCGGTTTCAAAAGCTTTGAGGGCGCTCATTACGGTATAGGCATGTTTGCTGTTGCCGGGCTGCCAGTTTTGCCAGGGCCTGGCCAATTGGTAAGGCATAGTGTCTTTCATTGCCTGGCTGCTGCTTTTGGCAGTAGAATCCATGGCAGTGCTGCCGGTGTTGGCTGCATTGTTGCAGGCTGCTGCCAGCCATGCGGCGCAGGCAAAGAGGAATACTTTTCTCATTTTGAAAATGGTTTTTGATTTTAAAAAATGTGCGGGCAGGGAGCTCTCAACCGGAACGAAAGAAGGGATAAGGTAGAGAGATTAGTTGAGAAATGCAAGAGGAGAGATACATTTGTGTTATGGCAGATACACCGCAGCCTACTTTTAAAAGAAGCCTTTAAAGGTTTGTGGTTTTAACTGGCAAAAACTTTGATAAGCACCATTCTTCATAAAGAATTGAGGGAAAGTATCAAAGTTGAACAGCCTATATAAGTAAAAATCTTTCGCTTTCTTTTCTGCAAAACGTACTTCTGTACTGGTTAAGAATATCGGTGATTCTTTTGTTAACTTGGTGGTTTTCACTTCTATGAATCTATCTGTGCCATTGTTATTTTTCGATAAGATGTCGAATCCCGTACCGTCACCGAAATCTTTTGAAATCCATTCTACTTTATCGGCTAAATTTTCTTTACCAGCCGTTATCAGCCTCCATTTTTCATATTCAATTATCAATTTTTCGCCTTCTTCACCGAGATTTCTATTATTCTGCTCTCTTTCTAAATAATTTATTTTAACTGGCCTGAAAGTTGGTTCACTTTCATTTACTACAGAGTTGATAGGCTCGTTATCAAGTAAGCTTGTAAAATCTATAGTTTTAATTGTTTTTTCAATTTCGATATTGTCAGAAAATTTTTCAAAAGAAGGCTCAAGCGCCCGTTTGTTTTTTGAAATATATTTAAGCACTTCGTCGGCTAATAATTGTTGATAGTTAAATCGGGGCTTATACCCTTTAATATATGGAATGCCTGCCTCTGCTAAAACGGCGCTTATATTTTGGTGTTTAAATTCTACTGAGCCTTCCGACCGATTATTTAGTAACGGAAGCAAAGAATTTCTATGAGAAGTTTTGTTGTATTTCTTACTATTAATTTCTTGCCGAAGCATATTGAAGTAATCTGCTATAATTGATTCAATCTCTCCTTTTGTCCAGTCAATACTCATAATAACGTGACTTAAAAGCAAATGTGAAAACTAAAAAGATACTTAGTATTGTGTTTTAAAGTATACTAATCAAACAAACAACTGTAACTAACTTCGTGTAAAATAATACAATTAATGTATAAACCAACGGCAAAAGGGTATTTCTCCGGCTGTGGAGGAATGGAACTAGGGCTCATATTATCAGGAATAAATGTTGTTCAATCTCTCGATCTTGACAAAGAAGCGGTTGTTGGCACTTATCCATGTACAAAATATTCTGCCATTGCAGATATACATGACACAAGAACGGGAGACGATTTATTTCTTCATTTCTTTAGACATATAGCGATTGAAAAGCCTGAAATGTACATCGTAGAGAATGTACCGGGTATGAAAAAATTTAAAGTAGTAATGGAAGCAATGACAAAGCTACCCGATTATTACGTAAATGTTTTTTGTCCTGTAGACGCTGCAAACTGGTTACCTCAAAGAAGGAAGCGGTTAATCTTAATAGGTACAAGGAAACCATTTGCAATCAGTGAACCCAAACCAATTCAAAATAAACCAAGATTGAAAGATATACTTGAAAAAGATCCTGTAGTAGAAATGCCAGAATATGTAATTAGCAGGATAAATGGTAAATACAGAGATACGCCTATTGTCATTGATGCTAGCATGCCAAATGCAATTGCGCCAACTTGTGTTGCTCACTATGCAAAAGATTTGAGTACAAGGTTAGTTAAAGACACGAAGTCTCAGTACGGCGTGAGACCATTTAGCATTCGGGAGTATGCAAGATTGCAGGGTTTTCCAGAAGACTTTATATTCGAAAATAAAAGAAGCGCTTACAAATTGATTGGAAATGCTGTACCTGTTGATATGGGTAGATGGATTGGGGAAAGTGCAATAAATTATTTTACTCAATGCTAATCATAGTTATTTATTCTGCATATCCTTTAATTAAGTTGAAAAATCAATGATGGAAATTATTTGGAAAGATGCCTAAATACGTTAGAGTTATGAAAAATAGTTATTTCGAACTCACTAAAAGTTCCCTTACGTCTACATTTAAAACCGCTGCTATTCTAAACAAAGTTTCTATCGAAGGTTGTTTTCTATTAGTACACCATTGAGAAACAGTATTCACATTTACAGATAACTTTTCAGCCAAAAAATTATTGCTTGTACGCTTTTCAGCTAAAACCGCTTTGATTCTGTTATATACTTGAGAACTCATTAATTATGCCTTTAAGAAATATTTATAGGCAAAATAGGCATATTATAAAATTATCATTTTGGCCTAAATTGTGTCTTTTAGTTATATTTTTATATCTTTAAGAAATTATTTTATTACCTAAAGGCACAAAATAAATTAATTTTTCCTTTTATATCAACATCAAATGCTTGTGTTATGCTTAACAGCACCATTCCTCCCACAACAAAGTTGCCCCCATTCTTACTCCAATTCCTGCCCCAGCTTATCCGCCTTTTACTTCCCCAACAAATATTCGCTGTCCGGTATCCCGGCAGCCGGTATACAATACTATTACTGATACTACCGGATAGCACTGCTACACCCTGTGAAGAACAGGAAAAGCTGGTGCTGCCAATGTGTGCACGTTACCCACAAGTACACATAAGCCTTTACAAAACTTCGGCTATGCGCCACCGTTTGCTTAACGGCCATCCATTTTACAGCAGGGCCTGCACTCCTGCCCATTTGGTTTATAATACCGGCGCTGAGGAGCTGCCGGTAACCAGTGCAGAAAGGCTGGCTGCCGTGGAGGCTTATGCCAAACTTATTTTTTGTATTCATTTGTCTAAAGCTACTTGCTTTTTACAAAGCGCCCGTGCTGCCCTTTCCGCTAAAGACCATAGCCATACCCTGTTTATGCTGCACCAGTGTGCAGAGCTTGCATTAAAAGCTGTTATTATTGCTTTTACCGGGCAGCAAGTAAAGACACACAGCATACCCAATCTGCTGCAATATGTCCGCCGTTTTGCATCTGTTCTGCAAGTTTTCAACGCTGGCAATACAAACAATATACGCCTGCTACAATTGCTAAACAGTGCATATAATGAAGCCCGCTATAACGTAGCCTTTACGGTAAGCGCTGCAGATACAAAAGCGCTGATGAAAAAAGTGGAGCTGCTGCACCGTTTAGCAGAACAACTGTTTGTGTAAATAAAAATACAAAGGCTTTAATTAATAAATCAGTGCATTCTGTATTGCAATTGTTATGTCTGGCACGATTTATTCATATCTTGCCCTAACTAATTCCTTCCGTATGAACAAATTCTTTCGTGCACTCATCGCCGGCTATGGCGCAAAAAAACTCGGTGGTGGCTGCTTAAGCACCATCCTTATTTTCTTTTTGATCTATTATTTGCTGGGTACCTGCAACCGTCCGGCACAGCCTGCAACGCAGGGAACAGGTAAATACATGGCTGCCCCGGCTGCTGTGCATACAGGGGTTAATTAAAACAACAAGCCGGCTGCGATGAAACAATACTTGACAGATACATTTTTGTACAACGATGCCACCAATAAAAAGCTGCTGCTGAAAATAGCACAGTTGACGGATAAGAAGGAGGCAATAAGATTTTTCAGCCATTTGATCAACTGCCAGTACAAATGGATGGCAAGGATAGTGCAGGACCCAAAGGCACCGTCAATGTCGTGGTGGGAGCCGCTGTATGCAGAAAATGAACTGGAAAAAGAATGGACAAAAAGCCTGCAGCCCTGGCTTGACTACCTGCAGGCAAAAACGGAAGAAGAACTAAATACAGAAGTAACTTTTACCGGCTTTGACGGCGGCAAATGGGCCGCCACGCCTAAAGACATTGCCTTGCAACTGAACTATCATTCCATTCACCACCGGGCGCAGATCCAAACCATTATCAGGCAGCAGGGCATTGAGCCTGATTTTGTGGATTATATCGGCACTAAATACAGGAGGCTTGGTGATTGAGCTTTTATTCCTGTTCTGCTTTCCTTGCCTCCACTTCAAACTTATTATTCCAATAACCCTTCTTTATGCTCTCCCACAAATACTGAATGATGAACCAAACAAAACCATATTGCTTAAACTGCCGTATATGACAAAGCTCATGCTTCACCCATCTTTCATCAGCCAAAAATGCTGCTTTGCTGCTGTTCCACAAATGAATGGTGCTGCCCAATACAATGGCTACGGAAGAAGCTTTTAATTTCCAGGCAGCGACCCTGGCCACCCATGAGTTTTCTTTTATGGTAAAAAGTTCATCCGTCAATTTGCTTAAATGCTTTGATGATTTCTTCGCTGTGCTGCCTGCTGCGGGGCTTTAAGAATATTTTTTTGATGATGCCTTTTTCATCAATTAAAAAAGTGGTGCGGTGCAGGCCCATATAGTGGTTGCCAAACATCACTTTCGGCCCCCATACGCCATATTTGTCAATGATGCTGTGCTTTGGATCGGCAATGAGTGTAAACGGCAGGCTGAATTTATTTTCAAACTTTTTATGCCTGCTTTCATCATCAGGGCTTACACCCAATATGGTAATGTCTTCTTTTTTCAGCAATGAAAAATTATCCCTCAGGTTACAGGCTTGTTCGGTGCAGGTGGGGGTATCGTCTTCGGGATAAAAATAGAGCGCTACTTTTTTGCCTTTGTAGTCTGCCAAAGAGATTTTGTTCCCGTTCTGGTCTTTGCCTGTAAAAGCCGGAGCTCTTTGTCCTTCTTTTAATGTTGTTGCCATGGTTAGCCACTAATTTTTTTGTTCGCCGCGAATATCACGAATTAACACGAATGATCTTTAGCTACAGGTGAGTACAAATGTTTGTGAGAAGATAGGAACGCTGATAAAGCGGATTGTTGCGGATACTTCGACTACGCTCAGTACGCAGAAAAATCCGTTTCATCTGTTTTATCTGCTCAACCCGTGTTTCTATCCTTTGCTGATTCCCTCACTCATC
The DNA here is from genome assembly GCA_048498115.1 of Bacteroidota bacterium. Lineage (GTDB taxonomy): Bacteria > Bacteroidota > Bacteroidia > Chitinophagales > Chitinophagaceae > Ferruginibacter. The sequence goes on from JBEHYP010000029.1 coordinate 26,615, forward strand.
ACTCATAATTCATCACTTTATCTCGTAAACCTGTAAACCCTCTCTGCTTTATTCCCTGCTACGTCTTCCACGCTTATCTTTAATTCGTGTTCACCCGGCGGGCAGTGCTCATCAAATTTATAGACGAATGTTTTGCCTTTATCGTTGCTGAAACGCAGCCAGTGGCCGTCCAGTTCTGCACGGAAATTTCGCAGCTCATCCGTTTCATCCCTTATCACAAAAACAATCCGGTTTATCCCGGAAGCATTCATGCCGTTCCTGAAGCCAACAGGAGTGATGGCGGGCGGCACAAGGTCTTCATACAATTCCACATTGCCCAATGCTTTGAAAGACGACCGGAACCAGCCGCCGCCTTCGGGCACAGCTTTATCATAATCATCTTTGCTGCCCCACCAGCGCCTCATCACCATCCTGTCAGGATGGGCAGCATTGCTGTTCTTTATTTTCACATTGTAAAAAGTATGCACCGGCACTTCGCCGCTGTGCAGCTTGTATGCAGTGCCGCCGGCGTGTGTGCCTGCCACAGGGCTTATATTAAAATGCACAGAATCGTACAGCTCATTTTCATCTAAATAAAAACTAAGCCTGTCGTTTTCAAAAATGTTCATGTACCCCGGCTTAAATAACGGCGCAGCTGCTGTTACCGGCGCTGCATGGCCGGTGGACCTGACAGCAAATGCTATTACAGATAAATTGCCGTCCGCATCTTTTACATTCACTTTTATACTGTGCTCAGTGCCATCGCTGATGTCAATAACGCCATCACCGCTTGCTTCTTTGTAAATGCCATTATTATACCCGGGCAAGCGGCTCAGGTGCTGCAGCCACGGGCCACCATTGGTTCTTAATTTATAATCAATGTGTGCGTTCAGGTACCTTGTTTCATCATAGCTCACGCTGTCAATTTGAAAACCCACTACGGGACTGTCATTATCAAACAGGTCTGCTTCGTAAATGCCGTTTTGATTGGTGGAACCTGTGTATTGATCAAATGCTGTAATGGCAAAGCTTACCTTGCCGGTTGGCAATGCGACTACCGCAGGTACAGTTTTATACACACCGTTTATTTTTTTTACAGGATATAAACGCGGGCTTTGCTCATAAGTGCTTTTGGTTCTGTCGTACAAGGCTATACGCATTACCACCGGGGGAATTTTGTCGGGAATGGGCATTCCAAACAATAAAGGGTTCAGCACTTTATCTGTTTTGGTGTCCCTTATTTCAAAATGCGTATGCGGCCCCTGTGAGCCGCCGGTGTTGCCGCTGTAAGCTATGAACTGCCCTTTTTTTACAGGAAACAGGCCAGGCGGAATATTTTCCAAAAACAACTGCCAGCTTTCGGCCTGGTATTGTTGTTCGGTGATGTACTTTTCAAGCTCAGGATAAAAGTCATTTAAGTGGGCATATAAAGTAGTAAGCCCATTGGGATGATTGATATAAATGCATCTGCCAAAACCATAGGGTTCAATTTTTACTTTGGCAATATAGCCGTCTGCCGCCGCCACCACGGGCATATTTTCTTTCTGGTCTGTTTTTACATCAAGCCCCATGTGGTAATGGTTGGGCCTTAGCTCCCCAAAGTTGGCGGCAATGCCAATTTTGGCTTTTACCGGCCAGGCAAAATATCCCTGCGGATAATCTTTGGCGGGGAATATTTGTGCCTTTGTAACAAAAGGAAGGCTGAGAATGATAAATAACCCGATGCTTTTTATTGCTGTCATAATTGATATGAAACAAAAATAAAGTGTAACAGTACACTTTTGCTGCAATAGATTACAACAGGATGTTAATAAAGTTGAAGGCTTTCCTGCGGCATCTTCCCTGCAATTAATTGAAGAGCGGCTTATATCGCTGCACCTTTTTCAATACTTTCGCCTTCCAAATAAAATCAATCATGAGAAGGAAATATTTATTGCTTTCAGCATTTGCAGCAATGCTGGTGGCTTCGGCTCTGGCCCAGGCGCCTGTGAAAAAATTTATTGACCCTGCCGATATGGATCTTTCCGTAAAGCCCGGCGATGATTTTTATACCTATGCCAGCGGCACCTGGATAAAGAACAATCCTGTGCCGCCGAAGGAAACCCGCTGGGGCAGCTTTAATGTATTGAGGGATTTTAATATCAATGCCGTGAAGTCTGTTTTGGAAAAAGCCGCAGCCGATACCGCTGCTCCTGCGGGCTCCGTAACGAGGAGGACCGGCGACTTTTACAAAGCCGGCATGGACAGTGCGGCCATTGAAAAAAGTGGCGCCGCTCCCGTGATGCGCTATATTCAGAATGTAAACATCATTAACAGCAAAATGGCGCTTGTGGCGATGGCTAATGGGCTGAGAGTAAATGGCATTGCTTCTCCCATCTTTGGTTTCTATATAGGGCAGGACAGGAAAAATGTGGAGCACATGATTCCCCAGCTTGGCCAGGGCGGCCTTACCCTGCCGGACCGGGATTATTATTTAAAAGACGATGCAAAAAATAAAAATATACAGGAAGCGTATAAAAAATACATTACTACGCTTTTCACTTTAGTGGATGTGCCGCAGGATAAAGCGCAGCAAAATGCCGGCGTTGTTTTTGAGCTGGAAAAAAAATTGGCAGCAGCGCAATGGAGCCGTGTGGAAATGAGAGATGCTTATAAAACGTACAATAAATTCTCTGTTACTGATCTCACCCAAAAAACACCCGGCCTTAACTGGAAATTCATCCTTAACCAGCTAAGAGCAAGGGGAGAAGACAGTGTGCTGGTGAACAATCCTTCTTTTTTTGTGGCAGTTGACAGCCTGCTTTCGGCCGTTCCGCTTGATAACTGGAAGGCATACCTGCAATGGAACATATTAAAGAATGCAGCACCGCATTTAAGCAGCGCTTTTGTGGATGCCAATTTTGCTTTTAGCCAGGTATTGAGCGGGCAAAAAGTGCAAACGCCCCGCTGGCAGCGCATTTCGCAATTGACAGACGGTGCTATCGGCGAGCTGCTGGGGCAGTTGTATGTAAAGGAATACTTTAAGCCCGAAGCAAAGGCCCGCATGGCAGAGCTTATCAGCAACATGCGTAAGGCTTTTGCCATCCGTATTCAAAACCTTGACTGGATGAGCGATGCCACCAAGCAAAAAGCGCTGGCAAAGCTGGCAACCTTCAGGCCCAAGATTGGTTACCCGGATAAATGGAAAGATTATGAAGGGCTGGAAATAAAGCCCACTACTTATTTTGAGAACGTGATGAATGCCAATAAATGGGCTTATAATTTCCAGGTAAGCCAGCTGGGGAAACCGGTTGACCGTGACCGTTATGGTATGACGCCGCCTACGGTGAATGCCTATTATAATGCCACGCTGAATGAAATCGTTTTTCCTGCAGGCATTTTACAATTTCCTTTTTTTGATCCCAATGCAGATGATGCAGTGAATTATGGCGGCATTGGCGCCGTGATTGGCCACGAAATGAGCCACGGCTTTGACGACAACGGCAGCAAGTATGATGCAGATGGTACTTTGCGCAATTGGTGGACAGCCGAAGACAGCTTACAATTTGTTGCAAAAACAGCAGCCCTTGGAAAACAGTTTGATGCTTACACCGTGCTGGATACGCTGCATGTAAACGGCAAGCTCACCATGGGCGAAAATATCGGCGATCTTGGCGGGTTAAACGTAGCTTATGAAGCATTTAAAATGACAAAGCAGGGCCAAAGTAATAAAACCATTGACGGCTTTACGCCTGACCAGCGCTTCTTTTTATCATGGGCGCAGGTATGGCGCGGAAATATTTTGCCTGAAACAGCCGCCCAGTTCATTCTTACAGATACCCATTCTCCCGGACCCTACCGCACCATTGGCGCACCGGTAAATATGGATGCCTGGTATAAGGCATTTGATGTGAAGCCCGGAGATAAATTGTACAAAAAACCTGAAGACAGGATAAAGATTTGGTAAACTATTTTAACAAAATGTATATCCCGGCCTCCAGCCGGGATTTTTTATGCTGCTGTGAAGCTGCCTGTTGGTGATTGGTAACAAAATGCGGCGGTAATTCTACACCTGCAGATTGCCTGCCGGCTGAAACCCAGCCGGCAGCAGCATGGCTTGCTTATTGAAGTGGTTTTATTCCGGTTTAAACTTTTTATTCATCTTCAAAAATTGTAAAACATGAAAGCAAACAAAAATTTAATAGAGGTGCTGAACGACCTGATCCAGATCAATAACGACCGCATTGCAGGCTATGATAAGGCGATAGTAAGTGTAAATGCAGGCGATGTTGATTTGAAGACCACTTTTCGTAAGCTGGCAGACCAGAGCGAAAGCTACCGTATAGCGCTTACTGACCAGGTGCTTAAGCTGGGCGGTGAAGCTGCTGAAGGCACTACCAACCTCGGTAAAATATACCGGGCTTGGATGACCGTGAAATCTGCTTTTACCGGCGATGACCGCCAGTCTGTTTTAAATTCCTGCGAAGCAGGCGAAGATGCAGCATTAAAAGCGTATAAGGAAGCACTGGCATCTATGGATTTGCCTGCAGGCGAAACAAGGGATTTGCTGCTGTCCCAGCAATCTGAAATAAAATCAGCGCACGACATGATCAAAACCTATCGTGACACCAATGAAGCGGTATTCCATTGATCATTGTCATTTATATTTTACAAAAGCCCCGCTGCGGGGCTTTTGTATTTTAACCATTCATTGATACCTTCATACAGCAATGAAAAGGCATTTACAAAACTGGTGGGATATACTGAAGCAAACCTTTATTGATTTTTCAGGCAACGGGGTGCCAAGGATGAGCGCTGCCCTTTCCTACTATACATTGTTTTCGCTGGCGCCTATCCTGCTCATTGTAATTACAGTAGCGGATATTTTTTACGGGCGGCAGGCCATTGAAGGCAGCTTATTTGGCCAGATAAAAAATTTTGTAGGCGCTGATGCCGCCCTGCAGATACAGGAGATAATACGCAATGCCACACAATCGCACCATACAAGGGTTGCTTCTATAGTAAGTGTAATTGCATTGGTGTTTTCAGCAACAGGTGTGTTTACAGAGATTCAGGACTCCATCAATACCATCTGGCAGCTGAAGGCAAAGCCGCAAAAGGGCTGGCTGAAATTTTTGCTTAACCGTATAGTAAGCTTATCAATGGTGCTGGGGCTGGGCTTTATCCTGCTGGTGTCATTGCTGATTAATACACTGCTTGAAATACTTTTACAGCGCCTGCTTACCATATTGCCCCAGGGCTCGGTATGGATAACTTACGCAGCCAATATGCTGGTTACATTTATAGTAATCTCTTTTTTATTTGGTGTAATATTCAAGCTGCTGCCCGATGCAAAAGTGCAATGGAAGGACGTACGCCGAGGTTCGTTCCTTACGGCAATACTGTTTATGCTGGGTAAATTTTGCATTGCTTATTATTTAGGGAGAAGCAATCCCGGCGGCACGTATGGAGCGGCGGGTTCTGTAGTGATAATTTTATTATGGGTATATTTTTCTGCTATGATATTGTACTTTGGCGCCTGCTTTACCAAGGTAAATGCACAATGCAGCGGCAGGCAGATTTTTCCCAACAAGTACGCCGTATTCATACAGCATATCGAAGTGGAAAATAAAAAACCACTGCAGGATCAGGATGAAACCGAAGTAGTGAAGGAGGAATAAAAAACTCAACGCAGGGAATTCAGATTTCGCAATATTACCTCCGGCAAATAAAATTTTTGCAACAGCAGGTTATAAAATTGCAGGTTTTTCATCACTCTACCTTTGCGGCCATTTTTAAATATTCATTCTCAAAAAACAAGACGGATTACACTTCATTTATGTACCTTTGGCCGCTTCGGAAAAACACTTATCTCCGTGGCGCATTTTTCAATTACGTTTTTGACAAAATATGCCAAAGAACAATTCCATCCAGTCAGTACTCATTATCGGCAGCGGCCCTATCATCATCGGACAAGCTTGTGAATTTGATTACTCCGGCACACAGGCGGCACGTAGTCTTCGGGAAGAAGGAATTAAAGTAACCCTCATCAACAGCAATCCCGCCACTATCATGACCGATCCCATGATGGCCGACAAAGTGTATTTGCTGCCGCTGACGGTTGAAAGCATTGAACAAATTTTAGAAGAAAATAAAATAGACGCTGTATTGCCAACAATGGGCGGACAAACGGCGCTTAACCTTTGTAAAGAAGCGGACGAGCTCGGCGTATGGGAAAAATATGGTGTGCAATTGATCGGTGTGGATATTAAAGCGATTGATAAAGCGGAAGACAGGGAAAAGTTCAGGCAGTGGATGATCGAGATGAATATCCCTGTGTGCCCGGCGCATATTGCCAACTCATTCCTGGAAGGAAAAGAATTTGCACAGGAAATTGGTTTCCCGTTAGTGCTTCGTCCATCCTTTACATTGGGTGGCACGGGCGGCGGTATTGTATTTAAAAAAGAAGACCTGGATGAAGCGCTCAACAGGGCGCTCACCGCAAGCCCCATACATGAAGTGCTGGTGGAAAAAGCAGTGCTGGGCTGGAAAGAATATGAGCTGGAATTGCTGCGTGACAATGCAGACAATGTTGCGATCATTTGTACGGTAGAAAATTTTGACCCGATGGGTGTGCATACCGGCGACAGCATTACCGTAGCGCCGGCCATGACATTGAGCGATACCGCTTTTCAAAAAATGCGTAACACAGCCATAGCCATGATGCGCAACCTGGGCAATTTTGCCGGCGGATGCAATGTGCAGTTTGCTATGCACCCTGAAACTGAAGATACCATCGTGGTGGAAATTAATCCGAGGGTGAGCCGCTCTTCTGCATTAGCGTCTAAGGCTACGGGTTATCCTATTGCAAAAATTGCGGCCAAGCTGGCGATAGGTTATAATTTGGATGAATTAAAAAATCAAATTACCCAAAGCACTTCTGCTTATTTTGAACCGGCATTGGACTATGTAATTGTAAAAATACCAAGATGGAATTTTGACAAGTTTAAAGGCGCCAATGATACGCTCGGTTTCCAGATGAAAAGCGTGGGTGAAGTGATGGCAATAGGAAGAAGCTTTGCAGAAGCAGTGCAGAAAGCCTGCCAGAGCCTCGAAAACGAAGCGGTTGGTTTGGGCTATTATGGACAGAGCCTGAAAAAGCCCGAAGAAATTTTGGAATATATCAAAACACCCAAGTGGGACAGGATATTCCGCATTAAGGATGCATTGATGGCCGGTATAAGTGTAAGGAGTATATGCGAAAGCACCGGCATTGACCGCTGGTTTATTTACCAGATAAAAAAGATCTGCACTTGTGAAAAAGAAATTGCGAAATACGATTTGAAAACATTGCCGGATGAATTACTTAAAGAAGCAAAAGATTTAGGTTTCAGCGATGAGCAGATCATAAGGATCATGAAGGAAGAAAATACAGAAGCGTTGTACGAAAGAAGAAAGGCAATGGGGCTGAAAAGGGTGTATAAAATGGTGGATACCTGTGCTGCAGAGTTTGAAGCAAAAACACCTTATTTCTACAGTAGTTTTGAACCCAGCGTTAATGGTTCAAAGCAATTGCTTGCAAACGAATCAAAAGTTTCTGATAAAAAGAAAATCATTGTACTGGGCAGCGGACCTAACAGGATCGGCCAGGGTATTGAGTTTGACTATTGCTGTGTGCATGGCTTGCTTGCCATCAGGGAAGCAGGTTATGAAGCTATCATGGTGAACTGTAACCCTGAAACAGTGAGCACTGATTTTGACATTGCCGACAAATTGTATTTTGAACCGGTATTCTGGGAACATTTGTGGGAGATTATTGAGCATGAAAAACCGGAGGTAAGGTACTTCCATGTAAAGTTATTATCGTCCTCAGTGTGGATGTCGTGGTAGTGATCCTTCGTCTCGCTTATCTCTCGAAGAAGGCAGTCCAAAGTTG
>JBEHYP010000030.1:0-34007 GCA_048498115.1 Bacteroidota bacterium
TACGAACTGGATACCTTTTTTGATGGCATTAAACAAAGCTTTTTCCGTAAGGAAGATAGTTTTAATGAACTATCCATGGGCATGTCTGCCGATTATAACTATTGTATTGATATCAATTTGATTCAGGCTTTCCCTTGTATCGCCACGGTCTATCATCGGCACGCCATCCAATAATATTTTTACATTCCTCCCGCTCATACCCATCAATTGCACATCCGTTGTCCCTAATGTGTTGTCATTGGAAAAACGAAAGCCAAGCTGGTTATACAATACCTGCTGAACAGCAGTGGCGCCGCTTAAACGGATACGTTCATTGTTTATAACACGAACCTGGTAAACAGAATTTTTTATTGATTGCGGCCGGTGCTGCCCCACAACCACTACTTCTTCAAGTTTTGTTGATCGTATTGAATCCTGCTGGGCAAAGGCAGCAGTTGCCATCCCAAATAAAAACAAGGCCGTATAAATTTTTCTCATAAAATATTATTGGTGCAGTACACTCACAACGGTGATTATAATGTTGATACAGGTGCAAATGTCTTTGCTGCTCCGCAGTAATCATTAACCAAAAGGGAAAACAAGTTTCGCAAAAGGAAAACTGACAAGCTTATGACAATGCAGTTAAAAATAAATGCCCACACTTTCGTTGTCCTTTGCCTGTGCGGCTAATTGATTGCGCTGTAATGGAGGTAAACAAAGCACATAAAGCAATCACCAGCATACTGATTTTCTTCATGTTTCTATAAATTGGTTTGATTGGTATTGGCGGGCACACCCCCGAAAAATCCTGCTTTAGCGGGAAAAAACCAGGAATGGCCCTTTATTGTAAATGTGTTTTAAACCGGCGGCGAAATTATTTCCTCATAAAATTGATACACATCAAAATCGGGAAACAATTGTTACGCAAAAAGGAAACTGACATTCAGGCGACAAAGGAATATATTCCTTTTCCGGATGTGAGAATGAAAAGATATTGTGAGAAAGAGAAGCAGTTTGCGCAAACAGCTTTATTTTGCCAATGGGAAACTTAAATAGAAGATGGTGCCTTTGCCGGGAGTGCTTTCCGCTTTTATATTTCCATGATGGGCATCCACCATTGTTTTTACATAACTGAGCCCGAGGCCAAAGCCTTTTACATTATGCAGGTTGCCGGTATGTGCCCGGTAAAATTTTTCAAAAATACGGCTGAGCGTTTCTTTATTCATCCCGATGCCGTTGTCTTCAATTTTCAGCTTGAATTCTTTCGGGGTTATCTGGGTAGTTAATATTATTTTCAAATTGTCTTTGGAATACTTTACTGCATTGTCAAGCAGGTTGTTGATGAGGTTGGTAAAATGAACTTCATCCGCCAGCACCCAATCATTGCCTGCCGCCAGGTGTGTTTCCAGTTTTCCATGCTTTTCTTCCACCTGCAGCTGGATATTATTAAGAGCGCTGTTTATCATTTCATTTGCATGCAATTTTTTTAAATTCAGCTGCACTTCCTGTTTATCAAGCAGGGCGGCCTGTAATATTGTTTCCACCTGCTTGTTCATCCTTTTGTTCTCTTCTTTGATGATGGCGGTGAAATAATCCATCTTTTCCCTGTCAGCAAGCACTTTGCTGTTCTTCATGGCATCCACGGCAAGGGAAATAGTGGCCAATGGCGTTTTAAACTCATGCGTCATGTTATTGATAAAATCAGATTTTATCTCACTCAGCTTTTTCTGTTTTATCAAAGCCCTCACGGTGATAAAGAAAGAACATACTATTATTAATGTAAAAAGCACGGCCCCGACAATAAACCATGTCATTGACTGCCAAATAAAGCTTTTGGCATGCGGTATCAGTATCACCAAAAATTCCTGTGGCGAAATGCCTTCGCCATTGCTGCCTGCCGGCGGCTCCAGCGCAATTACTTTCTGAATATTGTTAAGCGTGTCGTTCTGCATTTTATAAAAATTTTCCGACACCAGTTCTTCGCTTACAATGGAGGTGGAGCTGATAGAAAATTCAAAAGGAACGTTCTGCAGGTTCTGCTTGTCAAAAACTTTCCTGATAATTTGCCGTATTTCATCCCTTGTATATTTCTGCGCTATAGTAGGCGCAAAGAATTCCATCTGCAATCTTTCGCTGGGAAAAACAGGCCGGCTCTTTTTCATAAAGGGCATCAGGTTGCCTTTTTTTTCTACCAGCTCAAGTGATACCAGATAAGTAGCGGTAGTAAGGTGTTCATGAAATTTTTGTTCCTGCGATTCCAGTGAACTTTTAAGCCAGAGCACCTGGAAGAAAATAAGCCCCAGCAGGGAAAGCAATATCAGTATGGAGATGACGGGGAAAATTTTCTTCATGCAGCAAAAGTAAAACAGTAAGGAACTTATACCGCAAAATAAGGGTTTGTTGGCTACGAATTACACTAATTTTCACAAATAACTCTTGTCCTGTTTATTTTTCAGCCAGGCAAATTTGTGTTAATCCGTGTAATTCATAGTTAACTATTCATGGCTTATTTTTTGAAAAACCAAATAATCATTACATTACAATATGATTTCACCGGAACGCGGCATATTACTGATAGCAGATCCATTTTTAAAAGACCCCAATTTTATGCGGACCGTAGTATTTTTATGTGAGCATGAGCAGGAAGGCAGCATGGGTTTTGTTATCAATAAGCAAATTGAACAAACACTGGACGAGCTGATGGATGGGTTTGAAGGCCACCCGGTTCCTGTTTTTTATGGTGGGCCGGTGCAGGTGGATACCATCCACTTTCTGCACCAGTACCCTGAAAAAATCCCCGGCGGCACGGAAGTGATCAAAGGAGTGTACTGGGGTGGTGATTTTTCAGTGCTGGCTGAAATGATAAAAGAAGGCGATATTGATTTTAATAAAGTACGCTTTTTTATCGGCTACAGCGGCTGGGGCGATGGGCAACTGGAAGGGGAACTGGATGAAAAAAGCTGGGTAACTACAACGGCTACACGAAAACTGGTGTTTCATGAACAGCCGGGGGAAATATGGAAAGACAGCCTTAAACAGCTTGGCGGCGAATACGAAATGATGGTGAATTTCCCGATAGACCCCAGCCTTAACTGATTGCCCTGCATAAAACTGATTATCGTTGCTGTATACTTTTTTAAAACTGCCTGCTGCTTTTGCGCTGCCTTTGTATTGCAGGAAACTTAGCATCAATAATAAAAATTACACGGCAAGCAGCGGCCCATTGCTGCTTGCCTGCAACCACCCCAATTCATTTTTAGATGCCGTTGTGCTGGCTACTGTTTTTAAAAAGCCGGTCTATTCCCTGGCAAGGGGTGATACTTTTCAAAAAAAATGGGCCGCATTTCTTTTACACCAGCTAAACATACTGCCCGTATACCGGCAAAGGGAAGGCGCAGAGCACCTGCACAAAAATTACCACACTTTTGATGCCTGCCTGGAGATTTTTAAACAGGGAGGCATTGTATTAATCTTCAGCGAAGCCATGTGTGAAAACGAATGGCATCTCCGGCCACTGAAGAAAGGAACAGCAAGGCTTGCTGCTGCCGCATGGCAACAGGGCATTGATTTGAAAATATTGCCCGTAGGGATCAATTACAGCAGCTTTAAAATATTCGGCAAAAGCATACAGCTCAATTTCGGCTCTTTTATTGGACAAAAAGATATGCCGCCCGATACTGAAAACGGGAAATTGCTGAATGATGTAACCGGCAGTGTACAGCAGCAATTGAACGGGCTGGTGTACGAAATAGAAAAGAATGACACTGTTAAACAGGAAGCAATATTTGCTGCAGAGATAAGGGACTTAAAAAAAATAATATTGTCAGTACCGGCTGCCGCAGGTTACTTACTGCATGCCCCTTTATACCTGCCTGTAAAAAAGATCGCTGCAGCCAAAACATTGCATACAGTGCATTATGATTCAATAATGGTGGGCCTGCTTTTTTTATCTTACCCGTTTTACCTTCTGCTGCTTTGCGTTATCATGTATTGGATAGCAGGAAGCTTTTGGTGGTTGCTTATCCCGGTAACGGCGCCTTTCTGTGCATGGAGCTGTGTACAGCTGAAGACAAATTAGCTGAGTGCCGGTACCGGTCATTGCTTGTGGTCAAATTCTTTGGGTGTTGTCTTTTTATAATTTTTATCGTAGCTCACAAAAAAGTAAAGATATATCACCCTGCTCAGCCGCATAAGCCAGGGCTGCAGCACCACCAGCAATACGGCATTAATGCCAAGCCACCAGAATATCCTGTTGTCTTCAGTGGAAATACCTACCAGCACCCACCATGCAATAAAAGTAGTCACGGAAATAGCTACAGCCAGCGCATAGCTTACATAACCGGTGCCATACCAAAAGCCCTGTTCAAGGTCATAGCGCTGGCCGCATTCGGGGCAGGTTTCGGGCATATCAAAAATATGGGAGAGCTTTAATTTTTTGTAGGGATTACTGTGGGTAAACATTTTGCCTCGCCTGCAGCGTGGACATTTCATTGTTAAAATACTCCAGAGATAATTGGGTGTGGGTGTATTGCTGTCTTTCATTGCTGCAAAGGTACAGATAACTGCTGTATAGCTATACAGCAGCCTGCTGCACTTTCTTGCGTTCCCCTATTTGCTGGCGCCACATTGCAAAGTACAGGCCTTTTTCATTCAGCAGGTTTTCATGTGTGCCGGTTTCTACAATCTCTCCTTTTTCGAGTACGTAAATCCTGTCTGCATGCATGATAGTGCTGAGGCGGTGTGCAATCAAGATGGTTATCTGTTCACTTTCCGCAGAAATATCTTTAATGGTCCCTGTTATCTCCTCTTCTGTTAATGAATCCAAAGCGGAAGTGGCTTCATCAAATATTAAAAGCTTTGGTTTGCGCAGTAATGCCCTTGCTATGGACAATCGTTGCTTTTCACCGCCCGATAATTTAAAGCCTCCTTCGCCAATTACCGTTTCCAGTCCTTTTTCCGCCCTTGCCAGCAATTCCATACAGGATGCTTTTTGCAGCACATCTTTTAGATCTTCTTCTGTAGCGCCCGGGTTAACAAACATTAAATTCTCTTTAATGGTGCCGCTGAATAGTTGTGTATCCTGTGTTACAAAACCTATTTGCCTGCGCAGGTCTTCAAAGTTGATGGAATTTTCATCCATGCCGTTGTATAATATCTTGCCTTCCTGCGGGCGGTACAGCCCGACCAGCAATTTCATCAATGTTGATTTCCCGCTTCCGCTGGGGCCAACAAAGGCAATCGTTTCCCCCAATCTTACGTCAAAGCTTATATCATCAATCGCTTTCTGGCCTGCACTAGCATGTTTAAAGCCAACATGGGTAAATGAAAGCGTTTCCACGGTGCCCAGGTGTTTTGCATCCGCAGGAATTGCTTCCGGGGCTTTTTGCATCAGCCGGTGATAATTGTTCAATGAAGCTTCCGCCTCACGGTAGCTCATTAAAATATTTCCTATTTCCTGCAGCGGGCCAAAAATGAAAAATGAAAATATCTGCATCGTCACCAGCTGATGCGGCTGCATTTTATCATGAAAAATAATCCACATCAGCAGGAACAGGATTACCTGCCTCAAGGTGTTTACGATAGTGCCCTGTAAAAAACTGATACTTCTTATCCTTTTTACTTTTGTCAGCTCAAGCCCCAGTATTTTGTAAGTATTCTGGTTCAGCCGCTTTACCTCCTGGTCTGCCAGGCCGAGGCTTTTCACCAGTTCTATATTACGCAGGCTTTCCGTGGTAGAGCCCGCCAGGGAAGTGGTTTTAGAAACAATTTCTTTTTGTATCACTTTTATTTTCTTGCTCAGCAGGTTGGTGATAATGGTGAGCAGCGTTACGCCCAGGATATAAGCCAGCGGCACCGTCCAGTGTATATAAATAGCGGCATATACAAACACAAAACCGATACCTACAAAAATGGCAAACAGCGCATTTAAAAAATAATTGATGAACTTTTCGGTATCAGTACGCACTTTGGTAAGGATGCTTAATGTTTCCCCGCTGCGCTGGTCTTCAAATTCGTGGTAAGGAAGGCGGATAGCATGCCGCAGCCCGTCTGTAAAAATTTTTGCGCCAAATTTTTGAATAATAACATTGGCAAAATAATCCTGGAAATTTTTTGCAATACGGCTCACCATTGCCGTTCCCATTGACAACAATAGTATTTCAAGGACTTTTCCCCAAAAGCCCGATACATGGCTGCCGGCTATAATTGCCTGCACTTTGTCCTCATCTTCCGCCAGCTTGATAATACGGCCAAAAAGAATGGGATCAAAAAGGGAGAAAATAATATTGACAGCGGCCAGCACCAGCGTAAGCACCACCAGCCATTTGTATGGTTTAAGATACTGAAGTAAAATTTTCATGCTGCAAAGTTAGAAGAAACGGTTCTTTAAAAATGGAAACAAATTGAGTATAACACCCGGCGTTTGCCGTGGTTCAGTTATTTTTACAAAATATTTTTACGAACTCAAAGCACATGAAAATAACCGGCTTCACCATTATAAAAAATGCAGTAAAAAATGATTATCCTGTAGTAGAGGCCATCCGGTCAGTTTTGCCGGTAGTGGATGAGATGATCGTAAGCATTGATAAGGGCGAAGACAATACAGATGAGTTGATAAAGGGCATCCATGACGATAAGATTAAAATTGTGTATTCGCAATGGGACATGTCGCTGAGAGAGGGCGGCCAGGTATATGCCATAGAAACAGATAAGGCCAAAGCCCGTGCAGGCGAAGACGCAGACTGGCTTTTCTATATACAAGCCGATGAAATCATTCATGAAAAATATCATGCTGCCATCAGGGCCGCTGCAGAAAAATATAAGGATGATACGGAAGTGGAAGGGCTGCTGTTTCGCTATCTTCATTTTTACGGCACCTACGATTATGTGGGCGATAGCCGCTCATGGTACAATTATGAAGTAAGGATAATAAGAAATGATAAAAATATCAGTTCATACAAAGATGCGCAGGGCTTTAGAAAAGGAACTAAAAAATTAGGGGTAGCGCTGATAGATGCTGAAGTGTACCACTACGGCTGGGTAAAAAACCCCAGACAAATGATGGACAAGCGTAAAGATACCGCCCGGTACTACTCTGCTGATGATAAAAGCGTAGAACAATTCCGGGCATCCGGGGATCTATTCAATTACGACCAGTTTGATGCAATAAGAAAATTTACCGGAACACACCCTGCCGTAATACAGCAAAGAATTGAGCAGAAAAACTGGCATATCGCCCTTGATGAGAGCAAAAAACGATTTACGATAAAAAACAGGTTCCTGTTTTGGTTTGAAAAGAAAACAGGCATAAGGTTATTTACATTTAAAAATTACCGTATTATACGAAAGTAATCCGGCAGGAAGGCAATTGCAGTGCCGGCCAAACCCGCTACCTTTGCGCTGACTTTAAAGAATGGATAACCCACTTAAAATTTCATTAATTATATCCACTTACAACAGTACCGGCCCGCTGGAGCTTGTATTGAAAAGTGTGCTGCAGCAAAGTTCCCTGCCCGATGAAGTAGTGGTTGCAGATGATGGCTCCGGAAAGGAAACAAAAGACCTGGTTGAGAGTTATGCTAAAATATTTCCGGTGCCGCTGGTGCATGTGTGGCATGAGGACAATGGCTACCGGCTTTCTGCAATAAAAAATAAAGCAGCCGCAACGGCCACGGGCGGGTATATTATTTTTATTGACGGAGACCTTGTATTGCATCCCTGTTTTGTTTTTGATTACAGAAAGAATATCAGGCCCAACGAAATACTTGTTGCCAGCCGCGTATTTCTCAGCGAAGCATACACAAAAAAATTATTCTCTTTAAAAACCGCTTCAATAAAGGCATGGCCATGGAACTCAGAAAAAAACTGGCTTTCTTCAAGACGTATTCCCTGGCTGCATTACTTTATTAAAGGCAGCATTACTCATAAAGGAGCAAGGGGCGGCTTAATGGGGGTTTACAAAAAAGATTATATAAAAGTGAATGGCTTTGACGAATCATTCACCGGCTGGGGAAGAGAAGATTCTGATTTGTTTGTCCGTTTGCTGAATAGCGGTGTTAAAAGGAAAAATATAAAGTTTGCGGCTATAACTTATCATTTGTGGCATCCGATCATTTCCAGGGCCAAACTTTCACAAAATGACAGCCTGTTGGAAAAATCAATTAATGAAAGAAGAACCTTTTGTGAAAAAGGCATCAATCAGTACATTTAATTTTTAAAGCAAAATATTTTTGTCCTGTGAACGCTGTAAATTGTTAGAACCATCATTATGCTCAAGTATTTAAAAGACTCTTTTCGCAGAAAAATTGCAAGGCTTATCACGAAAGAATATCCTCCTAAAATTGACACTTTTTATTTAAAAGATATTGGGACCATTGAGTTTGCCAACTGGGATAATCCACTGGTAACCCCTTATAAAATGAATGGAGAGCTGATTGCCTTTTTCAGGCAATTCATTAAACCGGGCAGTTTTGCTATTGATATTGGGGCAAATATTGGTGATACAACTGTTCCGATATCCCTTTGCACAGGCGTTTCCGGTTTAACATTAGGTTTTGATCCCAACCCCTGTGTATTCAAAATACTTCAGAAAAATGCCTCTCTCAACAAAGACAAAACCAATATCGTACCTGTACCTTTCGCAATATCTCAAAAAGAGGAAGAGTTTTATTTTGTTTCATCCGAAGCTTCCTTTGGAAATGGCGGTATTTCTCCAACTAAAAAAAGCCTTCATGGGAAATATGTTTACCCTCAAAAAATAAAAGGTGTTAACCTGAAAAATTACCTGGAAGAAAATTGTAGGGAATGGTTGCCGAAGCTTTCATTCATTAAAATTGATGCCGAAGGTTATGACAAGGAAATTTTAAAGTCAATCAGGGATTTAATCACCGCTTACAGGCCCATCATTATTGCAGAAAGCTTTGCAGAGGCTTCGGATGCAGAGAAAACAGAATTGTATGAAATTATTGAAGCGCCGGGATACGATATTTATTATTTTGAAAACTTTACTATCACGGCTAAAGTTCAAAAGCTTTCTCACAAAAGCGATCTTGCCAATTATAAAGAAAATATCAATGTTTACGCTTTACCAAGGGCGTGACCGGCAAATCAGATCAGTGTGAGCCGGCTGCCAATCAATTTATACGGCTATTTTAACCCAATTTTCCGGGATAATATCACGTGTACCTTCCATCCATAAAAGCCATTTTGCAGGGGCAATAACGATTTTTTCCTTATTTGCGTTAAGCCATGCACCCCACCAGCTGAATGAGCTGTTGGCAATTATATTGTGGCTGCAACAGCTCATCAGCTGCATATCACGATAGCTGTTGTGATTTGCATTGTGTGATACAAATACGGCATTACTCACCTGCAGGTTTTCTGCAGCCCACGCAGGGTCATCTGAAAAAACAAAAAATTCGGGATGTGCTATACGGTTAGTTATATATTCAATCGCCTTTCTGTAATAACTTACCGGAAGAATAAAGTTACTGTCTGACGTGGCATAATCACCCCTCCTGATATGTATGCTTACGGAGCCGGAATGCCTTACCTGCAGCAATAAATTTTTATTTTCTTCATCGCCTGCACCGGAAAAAGAAAAGCTTTTTAATACAGCTGCTGCAGCAGCGTTAAAATATTTTTCTGACTGCCAATACCCTTTAAGATATGCTGACCGCAAAGAGGGAATCTTATCATCATAAAAGCCAAAAGTTTCATCTGTTTCACAGTACGGTACTTTATAAAATCCGTGAAATAATTTCCATGCAAGCTTGCCGCTTATTTTACGGGGAAGTGATACCACGGGTGCTTTAATACCAAAAACTTTCCCAAGCTCGTACTGCCTGGTGGTTATATGCCTGCTGTAATGCGACAAATCTATGGAAGCGTCAATGCCTTTTTCAGCAAATGAAAGAAATAATGCATACTGGAACATCTGGTTTCCCAAACCACCCCTGATGTGAATAATAACCATAGCTGTATTTTATTGTACAAGCCCGTTGCGGCAAAACACCTCTCCGTTTTTCATTTTTTCTTCAAAAAACTTTTTTCCTCTTTCAGCAACAGCAGCAATACCTTTTGACGGATGATATAAATGATAGATGATAGCTTTATATTTCAGTGATTTCAATTGGCACCCATACCGTTCCAGCCGGCAACAAATGTCAAGATCCTCCGGTCCCCATTCTTTATAATCTTCATCAAAACCATTTACAGCCTCAATATCTTTTTTTATCATACCCATATTGCAGCCCCAGGGCTGGCGTTTACTGGTTAATCTTTCCGGGTAAAAGGGCATGTATAATCCTTCAACAGTCCTGTTGCTGTCGCTGGCAACGAGGGACAGAAAGTTAAGCCTGCTTAAATCTTTTTGCTGCCGCAGTTGAGCACTGAACTTTTTCCCAAGGTTTACCCGCCTGCCATACAAAACTCTTTTATCACCGGCGTTGTCCAGGTAGCTTTTCACAAAGTGCCGGTGTGGTATGCAATCACCATCTATAAATACAAGCAGTTCATTTTTGGCAACCCTGATACCATTATTAAGCGCTTTTGAACGCCGGTAGCCTTCATCTGGCTGGCGGGTATGCTGTAACGGAAAATTCAGCCGGGGTTGTATTCTTTGTAAAAAATCTAAAGTGGCCGGCGCATTATCGTCCTCTGCAATCACTACTTCAAATTTACCTGCAGCCGACTGGTTGTTCAGCGAAAACAAAATTAATTCCAGCGCTTCAAGGTCTTTATAAAACGGTATAATAAGTGACGCTTTCATTAATTTTTATCTTTTTGGAGAAAACATTTTTTTCAATTTATACCGCAGAGAGTATTTACCGTATCCTTTAATGAAATCTTTTTTGTTTTCAAGGTGTATTATTTTTTCAAAAGGCAATTGCTTCCCCGCAGGGTACAAATAGCCGGGATGCAGCACTTTCACTCTTTTATCAAGTATATATTCATTCAGGTAAGACTCATCATGCCATACAGCGATTATTCCTTTTTCCAAATCAGCCTGAACATTATTAAAGCAGGTATTGATAAATGAAAGGTACTTATCGGCCTGCCCGCCATTTAAGCCGCCGGCAACATATATATTGCCTTTGCCTACAGGCACAAAAGCGGCAGAGCCGGGATTTCTTTCGTAAGTAAATTCAGTATTGCTTTTATCCCAAAAACCGGGGTGCTGTGTAACCACGATAGCTTCCCCGTTTAAAGGCAAAATATCCTGTGCAGTAATATCCTTTAAAATGCGGCAATTAGCATTAAAAAAATAAACGTAGTCAAATTTTTTTAGCTGGTCTTCAATATTTTTAAAAAACTGGAACCGGAGCAACGTTGGATAAGGCCATTGCAAAGGTTTTTGAAAAAAAAGGTGTACATGCGGATGATGGCTGTTAAAAATTTCTTTTTTATCGGTAAAAACAAAATAGTGCTTATCATAACCGGGCAATAAATGCAGCTGGGCGCTTTTGTAAAATTGCTCCCAAAAAACTGTATAAATACCCGTGCAGATATACAAAACAGCTACAGATTGTCTTTCCATCGGGTATCATTTTTTTCGTTGTGCAATCAAAATACATTCCGGCGAATAGGCCCGCCTGTCAGGCAGGTGCATTTTTTTTGCTAACGGCAGCAGCCATTTAACAAGCTTAAGCAAAATTTTCTGGCCAGGATTTCTTTTCTGCTTATCCACCCAGAAATCTATGCCGCCAACATATCCTGAACTTATAACTGTAAACCCGATGCTGCCTGCAACAGCTTCCCATTTTTTTACATCCATGCTTGGAACATAATGCCTGCACAGGTTTTCCCCATCCAGCCATTTATGCAACCGGTACTGTACACTTCCGCCAAAATTAGGTGCGGTAATGTAAAGGTACCCGCCCGGTTTTACAAGGCGGGCATGCAACAATATCATTTTTTCAAATTCGGGAAAATGCTCAATAAAACCGGCGGAAAAAACCACATCATACTGGTGCTGCTGCCCGTTCAACTCAGCTACATCGCCGCTGGAAATATCACCCACCTTAAAATTTTCCTGCTGCAGCCATTCAATCAGCCGTGGAATATAATGCGTTTGGTCGATGCCATTCAGCACAAAGCCAAGTTTACCAAAATGATAAATAAATCTTCCGGGATAAATTCCTATTTCAAAAACCGATTTCGGGTTGGCCGGGTCATGATTAATATTGAAATATTTATATAATAATTGCACAGTTGGATAATTGCGGGGCATCGGCGAAAAATTAAATTTCTCGTATCCGCTGTTCCAGTATTTTTCGCTGGCAAGATTTTCCGGAGTTTCTTTTTTCATTTGCAACAATTTATTTTATCCGCCCCACCCTTCCCTGTCGAGGCTCCTGTATTGTATGGCTTCTGCCAGGTGCTCTGCTTTTATGCTGTCGCTTCCTGCAAGGTCGGCAATGGTGCGGCTTACTTTTAAAATCCTGTCGTAAGCACGGGCGGATAAATTTAATTTTTCCATTGCCACTTTTAATAAATTCTGTGAAGCAGTATTGATGACACAAATTTCCTTCAGCATGCTGCTGCTCATTTGCGCATTCGCATACACGCCGGGGTTATCTTTATAACGCTGTGCCTGCAGCTCTCTTGCTTTTATCACCCTTTCCCTCACCGCTTCGCTTTTTTCAAATTGTTTTGCAGATGATAATTCACCGAAAGCAACGGGCGTTACTTCCACGTGCAGGTCAATCCTGTCAAGCAAAGGGCCCGAAATCCTGTTCAGGTATTTCTGTACAGCGCCGGGCGGGCAGGTGCACTCTTTATCAGGGTGGTTAAAAAAACCGCAGGGACAGGGGTTCATAGAAGCTATAAGCATAAATGATGCGGGGAAATCCAGTGCCACTTTCGCACGGCTGATGGTAACCTTTCTTTCTTCCATTGGCTGGCGCATTACCTCCAGCACTGTTCTTTTAAATTCGGGCAATTCATCTAAAAACAACACGCCGTTATGCGCCAGTGAAATTTCCCCCGGCTGCGGATTGCCGCCACCACCGACCAGTGCCACATCAGAAATGGTATGGTGCGGCGAACGGAATGGCCTTTTTGAAATAAGGGTAGCGTTTTCCGGCAGTTTGCCTGCCACGCTGTGTATTTTTGTTGTTTCCAGCGCTTCGTGCAGGGTGAGCGGAGGCAGTATGGTAGGCAGCCTTTTTGCAAGCATTGTTTTACCTGCGCCGGGAGGGCCGATTAATATTGCATTGTGCCCGCCTGCTGCTGCAATTTCCAAAGCCCTTTTAATATTTTCCTGCCCTTTTACATCGCTGAAATCAATTTCGTAATTGCCCTGCGCATGTGCAAATTCTTCTCTCGTATTTACTGCCGCCGGCTTCAGCGATGAACCGTCTTTTAAAAATTGTATCACTTCACTTATATGTGATACGCCGTAAACTTTAAGGTTGTTCACCATGGCAGCCTCTCTTGCATTTTGCTGAGGCACTATCAATCCTTTAAAGCCTTCTTTTCTTGCCTGTATAGCTATGGGCAGGGCGCCTTTTATCGGCCGCACTTCGCCGTTCAGGCTCAGCTCGCCCATTATTACATATTCAGCAATTGTTCCGGGATCATCCAGCTGTTCGCTTGCAGCCAGCGTTCCGATAGCAATAGGCAAATCAAATGCAGTACCGCTTTTTCGTATATCCGCGGGGGCAAGGTTTACAATAAGCCGGGTACGGGGCATGTGGTAGCCATTATCTTTAATAGCGCTCTCTACTCTCAGCAAACTTTCTTTTACAGCACTGTCGGGCAACCCTACGATCACAGCATCCGGTTTTCCCTGGTTGTTTACATTTACTTCTACAGCGATAGTTATGGCTTCCACACCATACACCGCACTGCCGAAGGTTTTAACAAGCATCCTGTGTTGATTTATTGATTAAGGAACTAATGTAAGCACTTTTTTCCGGTCGCGGTAACTCATTACCAATCGCCGGCACTTACTTAATCTCCTGCATATCCACCAGCTTTTTGTAAAAACCATTTTGCAGGATAAGCTCATCGTGCGTACCGCTTTCTATTATTTTTCCTTTTTGCATTACCATAATTGTATCTGCATGGCGAATGGTGCTGAGGCGGTGTGCAATTACGAGTGAAGTGCGGTGGTGCGTAAGGTTCATAATGGCATCCTGCACTATTCTTTCGCTTTCTGTATCAAGGGAGGAAGTAGCTTCATCCAGTATAAGTATAGAAGGGTTTTGCAATACAGCCCTTGCAATGGTAACCCTCTGCCTTTCGCCGCCGCTTAGTTTGCTACCCCTGTCGCCTATTATTGTTTGATAACCATTTTCTTTATTCAGGATAAACTGGTGTGCATTGGCTATTGCCGCAGCTTTTTCAATGGCTGTTTGCGGTGCTGATGGATTGCCCAGGGCTATATTGGAAGCAATGGTATCGTTAAACAAAATAGGTTCCTGCGTTACAAAGCTCATTTGCCGCCGCAATGAAGCAATGCTGTAATCCTTAATATTGATGCCGTCAATAAGTATTTCTCCGCTGCTTACATCATGAAAACGGGGAATCAAATCAACCAGTGTGGATTTGCCTGCGCCCGAAGATCCTACCAATGCCACCGTTTGCCCTTTTTGTACAGTGAAGCTGATATTCTTCAGCACTTCATTATCATTATAGCTGAAAGAAACATCCCGGAATTCAATTTGGCGGCTAAAGGATGCAAGCTCTGCTGCTCCCGGTTTATCCTCGATAATTACAGGAGCCTCCAATATTTCTTCCACTCTTGCAATAGCGCCCGTCCCACGCTGGATACTGCTAACGGTGTTGGATAAGTTTTTTGCAGGATTTATTATCATTCCAAAAGCAGCAATAAATGGAAAAAGATCCGCCTTTTGTAAATCACCGCTCTGGTGAAACACAAGATAACCGCCAATAAATAAAATAATACAAAGCACCGTTACCCCCATCGCTTCGGTGAGGGGACTTGCAAGGTCGCGGCGGCGGGTCATTGAATTGAGTATCCTGAACAGCCTGTGGTTGGTATCCTGGAACTTTTTCAGCATCTGGTTTTCTGCGGCAAATGCCTTTATTACTTTTATGCTGCTCAGTGTTTCTTCCACCTGGCTCAGGTTCTGCCCCGAAATGATACTGTAATCAGTGCTTTGCCGTTTAAGGCTTTTTCCTACCCGGCCAATAATAAGTGCGGTTACAGGCAGCAGCAGCAGCAAAGCAAGGGAAAGTATCGGGCTCAGGTAAACCATGTATACAATATAGCCGAGAATGGTGATAGGGTCTTTAATAAGGCCTTCTGTAGCTGAAATAATAGTGGCCTGTATTTCATTTATATCACCCATCATGCGGCTCATCAGGTCGCCTTTCTTTTGCTCGGAAAAATATCCCATCGGCAGTTTAAGTATTTTGTCATATAGCTGCCCCCGCAAGCCGGAAAGTATTTCATTCCGGACAGGAATGGAGATATAAGAAGAGAGATAACGGAAAACATTGCTCACCAGGTTGCACACAACAATAAATACGCACACCATTGTCAGTGCATATAACGGGCTTTTCACATCCCTTACATGCTGAATGTACCCTACCAGGCTGCCTACCGCTTTGGAATCTATAGGCACATTATTGTTGCCATTGATAATAAGCTGCATAAAAGGCGATAACATACCAAGGGTAATCATTGAAAAAAAAGTAGCCAGCAATGCAAACGACATATACAAAGCCAGC
The DNA here is from genome assembly GCA_048498115.1 of Bacteroidota bacterium. Classification (GTDB taxonomy): domain Bacteria; phylum Bacteroidota; class Bacteroidia; order Chitinophagales; family Chitinophagaceae; genus Ferruginibacter. The sequence goes on from JBEHYP010000030.1 coordinate 15,679, forward strand.
TTTAGCTTATCAATATGTATAAACCTGAATATCCTGAAAAATCCCTTCATCGTATTGAATAAATGAGTGCAAAGGTAGTTAAAAGGTTTAAGGAGAAAGGCGTAAGGTAGCGACCTTGTACATTATGCCCTGCACCGCTATACCCTACAGCCTTTCCAGCATATCCACCACGCCTTCATTTTTCAGAATCAGGTAACCCAGCCGGTCGTTGCTGATACCGTCTTTTAAATGGTAATTAAAAACCAGCTGGTCGTTTTCTACAGATGTTTCAAAATAGTTGAAGATGATGTTGGGGTATTTCTTTAAAGGCCCGCTGATTTCATACAAATGAGTGGACAGGACAAAGCTGCTGTTGTGAATTTTGACAAAACCTTCAATAACGGCAGTAGAGCATTTCATAGCATCCTGCACATTGGTGCCTTTAAACAATTCGTCAATCAGTATCAGCCAGTTTCTTTTATCTGAAATTTTCTGAACAGTTGATTTGATGCGCTGCACTTCGTTGTAAAAATAGCTTTCGCCTTTGGCAATATTGTCCACTACATTGATGTTGCTGAGCAGGCCGTCAAACACACTCAGCTGCATTTGCTGTGCCGGCACACCCATCCCTAAGTGAGCAAGAAAAACAGCCGTACCAATGGATTTGATAAAAGTGCTTTTGCCCGCCATATTAGCGCCGGTCAAAAAAAGAAAATTCTTTTCGGGAAACAAACGCACATCGTATGCCACCGGCTGCGGCAGTAAAATATGGTACAGTCCTTTTATGTCAAGCAATGGTTTTTTTGCATTAGAAAAAGACGGGAACACCAGTTTCAAATGTTTTACCGCCATTGCCATACCGTACCAGGCATCCAACTGGTAATACATTTCCAGCAGGCTGAGCATGTTTTGCTTGTAACGGTAACGGAGAAAGTGCCCTAATTCCAGTTGCATTGCCGGCGGCATCTCTTTTGATTTTTGATAGCCCGGTAATTTTTTGAATTGTTCTTTTTCAAGCATAGCAGCCACTTCGCCAAGTATTTTTTTCAAGGGCAGCGGCGAGCCGTCACTTAAAAAACGGGTAACCATTTGCTGCATGCCTTTTATAAAATCAAAAGCATGCTCAGTGGAATAACGGACAAAAGAAAAATCAGGGCCATGAAAAATTTTATAGGCCAATGCGCCTGCGGCTGAAGGGTGCTCCGGTATTTCATCAATGGTGGCGCCATAAAATTTTTCCACCACCATTACAGAGCCATTGCTTATTTGCTGCGGCCAGCCCGCTTCTCCGGCAATAATGCATTGTAAGGTTTGCTGTATTCCCTGTATCTGTTCAATGCCGGAAAGCGGCGTGGTAAAATTGGCAAGCATTTTTTGCTTTCCGCCAACGGTACGGCAAAAATTAAGCTTATTAAAAACAGAAAACTCTTCCTCCACGTTCAGTATGGCAAGGTCTGCCAGGGTGGTTTTGTCAATTTCCATAGCGATTGTTTTTGCACCGGCCTGAAGCATTAAAATTTATTGCTGCATGGTTACATTGCCCAATTGTTGGTGAAGCATTCAATACAAAAGTTCTAAACAACAATTTGACCATTTAACAATTGAACATTACGAGTAATGAATAATTTCAAACAGTTTAATACCTGTCAAATAAAAGTCTTTTGCCTTTTACTGATTCATTCCACACATCGTTTCCATAAACCATAGTGCCGTTTACAAAAGTTTTTTCTACTGTAGCAGGAAAAGTAAATCCTTCCAGAGGGCTCCAGCCACACTTGTACAAAATATTTTCTTTATTAACGGTATATGGTTTGCCGGTATCCACTACCACAAGGTCGGCATAATAGCCTTCACGGATAAAGCCACGCTCCTTTACCTGGTAAATAATGGCATTGCTATGGCACATCTTTTCCACCACTTTTTCCAAACTTATCTTTCCTTCCCTTACATAATGCAGCATCATTAGCAATGAATGCTGCACAAAGGGAATGCCACCATGCGCCTGCTCATAAGGCACATTTTTTTCACTGAGCAAATGCGGTGCATGGTCGGTGCTGATGGAATCAATAATATCTTCGTTCACTGCTTTCCACAAAGCTGCTTTGTTATGCGGCGCTTTAATGGCAGGGTTGCACTTAATTTTATTGCCTAATACAGCATAATCATCGCTCGTAAAATGCAGGTGGTGCACGCAGGCTTCGGCAGTAATGCGCTTGTCTTTCAATGGCAGCATATTGCTGAACAGCTGCAATTCTTTTTCGGTAGTAATATGCAGTATATGAAGCTTGCTCCTGTATTTTTTTGCCAGCTGCACCGCAAATAAAGAAGATTCAAAGCAGGCAATGTCATCTTTAATGATGGGATGGTCAGCAGCCGTCAATTCCCTGCCTGTGGCTTTTATGCGTTTATAATTTTCCTGCATAAGCCTTTCATCTTCGCAGTGTGTGGCAATCAGCATTTCACTTTCACGGAAAAGCCTGTTGAGGGTAACAGGATTATCCAGCAATAAATTTCCCGTGGAAGATCCCATGAAAATTTTAATGCCGCACACTTCATTTCTTTTATCGTTGGTACGCAGGGCCTCATCCGCATTATCATTGCTGGTGCCCATGTAAAAAGAATAATTAGCCAGAGACGTTTGGGAAGCAATGGCAAATTTATCTTCCAGCAATTGCTGTGTAAAGGTGGGTGGAACGGTGTTGGGCATGTCCATAAAAGAAGTGACGCCTCCCGCTACCGCTGCTTTTGATTCAGAATAAATGGTGCCTTTGTGCGTAATGCCCGGCTCCCTGAAATGCACGTGGTTATCAATTATCCCCGGCAGTAAAAATTTACCCTCACCATAAATCTCCGTTACTGCTGATCTTACACTGATGGCCGGTGCAACTTTTTCAACTCTTTCCCCATCTGTTAATACATCACATACTATGGTTTTTCCTTCGTTTACCACCTGTATGTTTTTAAAGAGATATTTTTGCATATCTTGAATGCTGATTAAAAGATTATAAAGGCTTCGTCCCCATAAAAACAAACTCAAAACTAAAAGCAATGCAAATTATTAAAAGCTTATTCAAACTCCTGTTTTTTATTTGCCCGGCCGTGGCTGCCGCACAAAGCACTTACCTGCCGCAGGGCGATAAGGCTTACCAGTTGCTGGAACGCCTGGAAATAAAAAGCAAGACCAATGCTGATCTCAATTTTTCCGGCATAAAATACCTGAGCAGGGACAATATGGTGCAGGCTGCTGAAACAATTGACAGCACCAATACGGCAAACGGGGATTCCATAAAAAAAGCGGCAAGGCTTACGGCCATTGACAAATACAACCTGCAAAACTTTTACATGAGCAACAGCGAATGGTACAGCGGTAGTAAGGAAAGCTTTGTAAGCAAAAAACCGGTGCTGGGCATTTTTTACAAAACAAAGCCCAATATGTTTGAAGTAAATACCAAAGACTTTTTTTTGGCAGTGAACCCGGTGATACAAATTGCTTTGGGCAAAGAAAGTAATAACGACTCTACCATGTTTCTAAACAGCAGGGGCATTACCATCCGGGGGCGTATCGCTGATAAAATTGGTTTTTCTACAACCCTTACCGATAACCAGGAAAGAGGCCCGGCATTTTTTCAAAACTGGATATACAGCCACCAGGCTGTGCCCGGTGCAGGTTTTTATAAAACTTTTAAAACCACGGCAACAGATTATTTTGATGCCCGTGGCTATATCACTTTCAGCGCTACGAAGTATATTGACATACAATTTGGCCATGATAAAAATTTTATCGGCAATGGCTACCGCAGCTTGTTCCTGAGCGACTGGGGCAACAGCTATTTGTTTTTAAAGCTCAACACAAGGATATGGAAGCTGAACTATGAAAATATTTTCATGGAGCTGATGCCGCAGTTTGCCAAATATGGTGCAGGCGATCGTGTGCTGCCTAAAAAATACCAGGCCATGCACCACTTAAGCTTTAATATTTCAAAATCAATAAATGTAGGTTTGTTTGAAGCGGTAACATTTGGCCGCAAAGACCATTTTGATTTCCAGTACCTGGACCCCATCATTTTTTTACGGCCTGTTGAAAGCGGCAATGGCAGTGGCGATAAGGCCAAAGTGGGGCTGGACTTTAAAGCCAATGTTGCCAGCAGCTTTCAATTTTATGGGCAATTGTTATTTGACGAATTTGTGCTCAGTAAACTGAAGAATGATAAGAACAATTACGTAAACAAATACGGTTACCAGTTGGGCGCCAAATACATTGATGCCTTTGGTATTGCCAATCTTGACCTGCAGGTGGAAACCAACAGGGTAAGGCCGTTCACTTATTCCCACTATGATTCGGTTTCCAACTATACACATTATAACCAACCGATGGCACACCCGCTGGGGGCCAACTTTCAGGAATTTATCGGCATCCTCAAATACCAGCCTTTAAAAAAGTGGTATGTGTATGCAAGGGCTATTTATTATTACCAGGGACTGGATAGTGCAGGGTATAATTTTGGCAGCAACCCGTTCAGGAATTACAATGAAGGGAAACCTTTGCTTGACCCATCCGATCCTGCCTCTGCACAAAGAACAAGCGGCTTTGCCGTAGGCAGCGGCATGAAAGCTACCTGCCTGAATGCTTTATTACAACTGAGCTATGAGCTCACCGAAAACTTTTATATCGATCTTGACCTGCAGCACCGCACTTATAAAGTGGCATTGCTCAATACCAATACCAGCAATACTTTGGTTACCGCAGGCATACGCTGGAATGTGTTTAAAAGGGTATATGATTTTTAAGCAATGGCATGATTATTAATTTTCGTTTTTATTCTTATAAAGAAAGCGATCAATACCCGTTATCCTGTATCTTGCCTGAAAACCCGGTTTATGAAAAAACTTTTCCTTTTGCCCTTTCTTTTAATGAGCAGTATTTTATTGACGGCACAGTCACCGGCTAAATCTGTGTATTTTGAACTGGGAGGCCCCGGCCTTGCGTCCTTTAACTATGATATGCGCTTTAATAAAACAGAAGGCGGTCTTGGCTTCCGGGCAGGAGTGGGAGGTTTTAGCTTATCAGATGACTACGATGGAAAAGTTTCTGTATTGCTTTTCCCTGTAGGATTAAATTATTTAATGGGCAAAGACAGCAAGAATTATTTTGAAATCGGGGCCGGCGTCAGCATTATATCAGGAAGCAGCAAATTTGAAGATGAATCCGAAACGCTGCATTCATCTTTTGGCTACCTGCATTTTGGCTACAGGCTGCAGCCTAAAAACGGCGGCTTTACTTTCAGGGCAGGCATGACGCCTATATTTAATAAAAACGGCTTTGTGCCTTATTATGCAAGCATTTCATTTGGGTATGCATTTTAGCTGCTTGCAGGTTTCCCTTTCATTATAGCACTACTTTATCTTACCTTTCAGCCTGTGCCTTCGCCTGTGAGAAGCAGGCTGCACGGTTTTCTTTTTAAAATTATCAGATATTACGCTGATGTTGCCGTCTACTTCCAGCATGGCAAGGTCAACACAGCTGGCGTCTTCCACTCCGTGTTCCCTTATAGCAGCCTGCAGTTCTTCTTCTGTTATCTCTGCACGGGCAAGGTTATCTGTTTGCACTACTCCTTTGTACACCAGCAGCACCGCTTTTCCCTGCAGCAATTCGCTGGCATGTTTATGTTTGTACAGTGTGCGCTTCAAAATATAATTCACAATAAAAAGCGACATGGCCGCCAACATGCCTCCTGCCAGGGAAGTATCCGGCCCCACCATCGCATTCTGAACAGAATTGCTGATGAGTAAAATAAACACAAGATCAATCACAGACAATTGCGCCAGCTCTTTTTTACCGAATACCCGGATGGCGATGATCACGAAAATATATACTGCAATGCAACGCAATATTACCTGCACATAATTGTTTGAAAGAAGTTGCTGCATATTAATGAGTTTAGCTGTTATAATCCGGTCCGGTAGCACCGAAGGCCGGGTATTACATTGTTTCAAACCATACCTTTGCTTTATTATCCCAATCACCATTGTAATTAATAGTAAGCTCTTCCCCTTTTTTTATACTCCTTACCGTTTTTATCATAATGGTTCCCTCTTCGTAATCCATAAAATAATTGCAATTGCTTTCATAGCTGTGGTTGTAGAGCGGCACCAGCCCAAGGGCCATGCAGCACTTATCTTTTTCATCGTCCCATTCAAAGATATAATCATGCAGCAAAGTCTGGTCAAGCAGTTGGCGGTCTTTTTGGTTCATCACTATCACGGGCGCCACTTCAATCACCGTACCGGCAGGAATACTTTTTTCTGTAAATACGCCCCTGCCCATATTTTCAGTAAGCGCCACAAACAGGTATGGTTTCAGCATAATGGTTTATTTTTGGGGAAGAAGCCCATAGTCCATGGTTTAATGGTCCATAGCCGTGGTACCAGGCACAAAACTATGGACTATGAACTATAAAATTAGGGACTGATAACCTATGCCTTTAGACTTTGACGAAATAACCATACAGGACCGCTTTAAAGAAGTGATCGCCACTGAAGACAAGCTTCAGATAAAAGAATTTTTGAATCACCAGAATATAAGCGATGTGGCCGACCTGATATATGAAAACGAGGAATACGAAACGCAGATCATCAGCCATCTTTCCATGCACCGGGCAGCCAGTGTATTTAAAATACTGGAGCTGCCGGCACAAAAGAGGATCATTAAAAACCTGCCGGCCTTTACCACTGCAGAACTATTAAATGAGCTGCCTGCGGATGACCGCACTGCATTTTTAAGTGAACTTTCCAGCAACGCTGTAAGAGAATTAATAAAGACTTTAAACCCTGAAGAAAGAAAAATCACACTGTCACTATTAGGCTACCCTGAAGACAGCGTAGGCAGGTTGATGACACCTGATTACGTGTATGTGTATGAGAATAACACCGTAGAAGATGTGCTGAACACCATCAGGAAATTTGCCCGCAACAGCGAAACCATTGACGTAATTTATGTAATCAATGAAAAAGGAGAGCTGCTGGATGATATCCGCATCAAAGATTTTATCCTTGCTTCACCTGACAAAAAAGTAAATGAGCTGATGGACGGCCGCTTTATCGCCCTGCATGTGGAAGATGACCAGGAAGTGGCCAACGAAGCATTTAAAATGAATAATCGTGTAGCCCTGCCCGTTGTAAGCAAAAGCAATAAGCTATTGGGCATTGTTACCATTGATGACGTGCTGTGGGTAGCCAATGAAGAATTTAGCGAGGATATTCAAAAAATAGGTGGTACCGAAGCACTGGACGAACCGTACCTTGACATTTCACTGTTCAAGCTGTTCAGGAAAAGGGTGGGCTGGCTGGTAGTATTGTTTATCGGCGAATTATTCACCGCCACCGTAATGCAAAAGTTTGAAGGGGAGATACAAAAAGCGGTGGTGCTGGCATTGTTTGTTCCATTGATTATTTCAAGCGGTGGCAATACCGGCTCACAGGCATCCACGCTTATCATCCAGGCAATGGCGGTAGGCGAAATCACCATTGCCAACTGGTGGCGGGTAATGAGGAGAGAAATCATACAGGGGCTCATGCTCGGTACTGTGCTGGGCTTCATTGGTTTTGCCAGGGTTATTATCTGGAGTAAAATATTGCCCAACATTTACGGCCAGCATGAAATGCGGATAGCTTTTACCGTTGGTTTTTCTTTGATTGGCGTGGTATTGTGGGGCACATTAAGCGGCTCCATGCTGCCGCTGGTATTAAAAAAATTAGGCGCCGACCCTGCTGTGAGTTCGGCGCCCTTTGTAGCAACATTAGTTGATGTAACAGGGCTGATAATTTATTTTTCCGTAGCGTATATTTTTTTACAGGACATATTGCTTTGATCAGGCCTGCTTGCTTACAATTACCCTGTGTGGCACCGGCGCTTCAATGCCGTTTTTATCCCAGGCATTTTTCACCAGCTCCTGTACGTTAAAATACACATCCCAGTAATCGCCCTGCAGGCAATAAGGCCGCACGGCCAGTTTTACCATACCGTCTCCTACTTTCAGCACCCTTACTTCAGGCAAAGGCTCATGCAGCACTTTGGGGTGGCTTTGCATCGCTGCAATGGTAACAGCCCTTGCTTTATCAATATCCATATCGGGCGCAATGGCAAAATCAAGGTCAACTCTTAAATAGCCGGCAGTAGTATAGTTGGTGATAATGCCTGTTGATAATGGCCCGTTGGGAATGATAACTGTTTTATGATCTGGTGTAAGCACAACGGTATTAAAAATGCCCATTTCAGAAACGTTACCTGTAACACTTTGCGCCTCTATAAGATCGCCGATTTTAAAAGGCTTGAACACCAGCATCATCACACCACCTGCAAAATTACCCAGCGAGCCATTGAGGGCAGCGCCAATAGCAATACCTGCACCGGCTATCAACGCGGCAAAAGACGTAGTGTTCACTCCTAACATACTCGCCACCGTTATGATGAGCAGTATGTTCATTGTTACTTTAAAAAACGAAAGCAAAAAAGTTTGCAGCGAAGCATCATAATGCCTTGCGGACATAAAGCGGCCAAATAATTTGGTAATGAGCCTGATAGCCCATAAACCAACTACCAATACCAGCAGTGCGCTGATAAACCTGGGAGCAAATTCCATCCCGCCGGCCTTGAGCTTGCTGATCCATTCCCCGGCCTTAGCGGTGGAAATTTGTAAGGGCATAAGCATAGTCTTCATATTTTGGGTGAAGAGATTGACTAAAAGAAATAGGGTACGGACTGCAAGTAAAAGTTAACAAAGGGACGGAATATTATGCTGCTGCGGCAGCAAAGAAACTATCGTGCATAAAAGACGACACTTCCTGTAAAAAGGTTGTATAAATGAAAAAAAATTATTCTACCGTGAGGGAAAGTGAAATCATCCTTGCATTGATCTTATCTATATTGCTCGAAAAACGCAGGTCGGAATTGCGGCTGTGCAGGTTGGAAAGCCCCCAGTTGACCCTTAGCTCGGGCGACAAAACAAAATAAGGGAAATAAATATGGAAGCCAATACCGCCTTCAATGCTGTAATCATAAGCTTTCAGCTTGATGATGCCTTCTGCATTTTTTTTGTTGGCATTTGAAGCAAGGTCATAATCAAAGCGGGCACCCGCAGTGGTAAACACTTTCATATTGCCAATACGGTCGCTGCTGAATTTAATCAGCACAGGAAAGCTCAGTGTGATGCTTTGCACTTTTTTAATGGTAACAGGGCCTTCATCCAGAAAAGGATCATATTTCGTCATCGAGTATTCAAAAGCCTTTTCACTAAAGGTAAGGTCAAGCGGGTAAGCCCGGATGTCCCAATGTTCGCTCAGGTTAAGATTTACCAGCCATGCCAGGTTAAGCCCCATGCTGTTGATGCTTTCAATTGCAGCAATGCTGTCGTTCAGCACAGGGTTCAAAAACTGCGAATGGTGTGTAAAGCTAAAATGCGACTGGTTAAGGCCAAGGTTAATACCAAAATGATATAATTTATCATCATGGTCAGGAAGGTTTATTACACGTTCCTGCGCCCTGCCTGCAAGGCAGGCCAATGAAGCAATAATAGCAATTATTTTTCTCCGCAATAGATGCTGCATATTCCTGCGCTCTGTGGTTTACAATAAGTGTTGCGATAACCGAGGCTATCTAAGATTCGTGTAAAGTTTTTGCCTTCCGGGAATTTTTTAATTGATTCGTCAAGATATTTATATGCATTGCGGTTTTTGCTGAATAATTTGCCCATCGCGGGCGCCACTGTTTTCATGTACACATTATAGAGCTGTTTCATCACCGGTGCTTTGGGCCTGCTGAATTCCAGCACCACTAATTTGCCGCCGGGTTTTAATACTCTCAAAATTTCTGCCAGGCCTTTTTCCAGGTGTTCAAAATTCCTTACACCAAAAGCCACTGTTACTGCATCAAACGTATTATCTAAAAACTTTATTGTTTCGCTGTCGCCGTTTTGCAGCTCTACCAGGCGTTCCAGCCCATTTTGCGCCACTTTTTTACGCCCCAGTTCCAGCATCCCATTGCTGATATCTATTCCAATAATCTTTTCCGGCTGCAATATGCCGGCGGCCATGATTGCCACATCTGCGGTGCCGGTGGCAACATCCAGCATTACTTTGGGGTTGATGCTTTTTAATTGCTTCAGTGCTTCTTTACGCCATCTAACGTCAATGCCTGCACTCAAAAACCGGTTTAAAAAATCATAGCGGAAAGCTATATTGTTGAACATATCGGCCACCTGTTCTTTCTTCGACATTGCAGAGCCCTGCAGCGGCACCACGGTATCATGTTCAAATTTTGGCATCCGGGCAAAGATAAAGGGTTTCCGTTTTCCGGATGGGAAACAGGAGGGTTTATTAACAGGGGTTTAAGAAGCAAAGAAGTATTTGCAAATAAAATATTTGGGTGTCTCTTTTCCTGTCTTTAACTTTGTTTTTAATAAGACCTGCCACGCTTCCCATTGGAACAGCGCACCCGGGCAGGTTTTCGATTTTTATACCCTTACATTTAAAACTGCATTTTTCATGCAATACAATAAACCGGCTATTGAAATTATTACCCAAATCTCCTTTTTAAAACAAAGAGGATTATTTTTTAACGATGAAAACAGAGCAGCTCATTATTTAAGCAACATTAGTTTTTACCGTTTACGTGCATATACATATCCTTTCCAGGATAATCAAAATCCAAACCATCCTTTCATACAAAAAATTTCCTTTGAGCAAATAGTTGAGTTGTATGTATTTGACCGTCGTCTGCGGCTGCTTATTTTTGATTCATTGGAAAAGATAGAAATTTCGTTGCGAACAAAAATAATATACCACTTCGCATTAAATCATGGAAGCCATTGGCATGAAAATGCTTCATTATACAGGGATACCCCAAGGTTTATCAATGACATCTCAATGCTTTACAAAGAAATAGGAAGGAGTACTGAAACATTCATTAAACATTATAAGAATAAATATTCTGAACCAGAGAATCCTCCTGCCTGGATGAGCCTGGAAGTAGCAACGCTAGGGCTATTGAGTAAATTATTCAGCAATTTAAAAAAGGGGGCCGAAAAGAAGAAAATAACTGCAGAATTTGGCCTGTCTAAACCCGAGGTATTAGAGAGCTGGATGCATACTTTTGCCCACCTGAGAAATATATGTGCCCACCATGGAAGAATTTGGAACAGAAGGCTGACTACAATGCCGCAAATACCCACCTGTACGGTTTATCCTTTTATAACTAACAGCAATGTTTATCCCAACAAATTATATGCAACACTTTGTTGCATGAATTATATTCTTGGTATTATCAGCCCCGGAAATAATTTTTCTTTTCGGCTGAAAAACCTTTTAAAAACATGCTCACTTATAGATCTGAAAGAAATGGGATTTACAAAAGACTGGGAAAACGAGCCAATTTGGAAATCATAAATAATATTTTGCCATGCACATTAAATCAGCCAAATATTTAATCAGCAGCCCATCGTATGACAAATGCCCGCCACCGAATAAACCGGAATTTGCATTTATCGGCCGCAGCAATGTTGGCAAATCATCGCTGATAAACATGCTCAGCAATAATGCAAAACTTGCCAAAATTTCTGCCACGCCGGGCAAAACACAACTCATCAATCATTTTGAAATTACCAGCGCTGCAGATGATAAGCCGGCTGCAAAATCAAGCCAATGGTACCTCGTTGATCTTCCCGGATATGGGTTTGCAAAAGTAAGCATCAGCAGCAGGCGCAAATGGGAGCAAATGATCGAAGGGTATTTGCGTAAACGGGAGAACCTGCAAATGGTATTTGTGCTGATTGATGCAAGGCACAGTCCTCAAAAAATTGATTTGGAATTCCTGAACCGCCTGGATGCCTGGGGCCTGCCCGTCACTTTAATTTTTACCAAGGCCGATAAAGAAACGCAGGCCGTGGTGGCAAAAAATGTAAAACTGTTTTTAGATACGCTGAAAAAAACATGGCAGTTTTTGCCACAGCATTTTGTAAGCAGTGCGTTAAAAAAAACGGGCAGGGATAAAATTTTATCGCTGGTGCAGGAACTGGTTGAAGAAGAAAAATAAAGGGCGCCTGCGGCGCCCTTTATTTTTCTTATCGCTTTCTTCTTAACTTAAATGTTTCGAAAGGAATTTCGCCAAATCAAACATTGACGCCTGGGGCTTGCCGCCAAACAATGGTTTCAGTTTGTCGTCAGCATTTATCTGGCGTTTGTTTTTAGCATCCTGCAGTTTGTTTTTCTTAATGTAATCCCATATTTTTTTCACCGCTTCTGTACGGGGCAGTGGCTTACTTCCAATGATAGCACTCAATACAGCGCTTGGCGTAAGCGCTTTCAGGAAGGCAGCATTTGGTTTACGGGCAGATTTTTTCTTTGCAGGTTTTTTAGCAGCTTTTTTCGGAGCGGCTTTCTTTGCAGCCTTTTTAGGTGCAGCTTTCTTTACAGCTTTTTTTGGCGCCGCTTTTTTAGCAGCTTTTTTAGCTTTTGCCATGTGATGATAGATTTAGAAATTAATGGATTAATTAAAATCAGGATTAAATATAAGGCGATTTATTATTTCACAAATTATTTGGGCAAATAATATTGTCCACAAAAGTGAACAGGGAATGGGGATAGAGGAGAAATCACTGTAATCAATTGTTGTTTTTGGGCACACTAAAAGCTTATAAAAAGAAGGAATGAAAAAGTAAATTACCTTTTCTAAAAAGTATTCTCAAACAGGCAAATAAATTAAACGGTATTAAACGGCTGGAACGAAAATAAGAGGGAGACAACTCCACATCCCGTGATTTTTACACCACGGAAGTATTGCGGTAGAAGGCAGCGGACCGGTATTAGTTCACTACCTTATTGGCACAGCTGCTGCTGGCAAAGGCTTCCGGCTTGGCTTTAAAGGCAAAGCCCATACCGAGGATATAGCCCATTGCTTCCCGTAAAGCTTCGTTGCTTTTAAAGTGCGGATTGGTATTGATGTCGGCATGCACTTCCATGTCCACATCATACTCAGTAAAAAGATTGCAGAGCTCATAGGCAATCTCGATACTCTTGGCAACTTCCACCAGCATCCGTTCTTTAATGCTGTATTTCACTAAAGTTTTTTCATTGTGGATGAACATGAAACCGCCATGGCCTTCCCGTAAAAAAACAATTACGGTGGCAAATTCAGTTTCCTTGCCTTTTACCTGGCTGTCTGTTCCAATGCAAACTTTTAGGTGGTACCCTGCTGAAGTTTCTCTTTTGATGGCTGTTTCTACAGCATCTTTAATGGGCAGGTGAATGGGGTCGCCATTAAATTTTCTCCATAACATATTGAGTGGGGTTTTCTAAAGTTAAGGAGATTTACAATACAAGCAGCAACTGCAGCGGAATTTTATCTTTCTTAATAAAGAATTAACCGGCAAAAAGAAAAGGCAGCCCTGGGGCTGCCCTTCTAAATTTACACATGAACTACTTATTTTAAACTTTACATTTGTAAGACCTTTACTCCTTGCTCCGGGCCGCAGCCGGGAACATTTTCTTAACGCAGCCTGCCGTATAATATTGCATAACGCAGCTCATTTTTTAACGGCTGCAAAGCTGCATTATCCTGTCGGTATCCACTTTTACAAACCGGTACTGGTTTCCCGAAACCCTTTTTAGTTCATAACCATCGGCGTAATCCGGGTTATACAGCTGGCCGCTGTACACAAAATTATCCGCCGCATCATACCGCCGGGTAACAGAAAAAAGGATATTATTAAATGAAAGCAGCCTGATAGAAACTGTTTGCAGGCCGGCATATTTTCTTGCCCACCATTTTACTTCTCCCTCCAGCACCAGGTTCCCTTCGAGCGGAAAGCTTATTTCAATATTATTGCCGGCAGTGAAGAGGCTGGCAAGTTGCCCTTCGGTGCAATTAATTACAGCAGGATATTCTTTAAAAAGAAATGGCTTATGAGCGCTTTTGTGCGCCGCCCCGCAGGCTGCAAACAACAGCCATGAAGAAGTAAACACTATTTGTAAAAAGTGTTTCATAAGATTAAATTTGGAATAACTGTGCTGAGGTTAACTACTCCCCTGTAAGTTTTTAACGAAGTAAAACTCCAAATATTGCCTTATGAAATAGTTATTGCCGCATTGCTGTATTGTTAAATCAGGCTCCGGACAGCAATTTATCAATGCAGAGCATCAATACTGGCCTGTGCTCAGCAGCACCAGCGTACAGGCTTCCTGCACTTCAATGCCATTTGCTTTTGCCAGCCCGGCAAGTTCCTCATTTTCTGCACCGGGGTTAAAAATGATACGCTTGGGGTGAAGTGATAAAATATAATCATAGTATTCTTTCTGCCGTACAGGATTCAGGTAAAGGGTAACAGTATCTATGTTTTCAAAAGGCTTTTTTTCTTTTTCTATTACTGTATTGCCAATGGCGCCCTGCCTGCTGCCTATAGCCACCACGGGGTGATTGTGTGCCTTGAGCCGTTGTACAGCCAGATAGCTGTAGCGTGCCGGGTTTTCAGAAGCCCCAAGTACTAATGTTTTTTTCTGTTGCATAGTAAAACTGGTTTCCCTCCTGTACAGCCGGAGAGTATTATAAAAACCTTGCCCTCATATCCGGCGTGGGTATCATACACTCATCTTTTTTGCCAAACCATCTGTAGCGGTTTCTTGCTATCAAATCATACACCGCATTGCGGATAAATGCCGGGATAATGATAAAAGCATAACAAAGCGGCCATGCACCTGTTAAATACCTGCATACCTTTAAAGCAGCAGCGGAGCGGCTGTACACTTTACCATCTTCAATTAACAAAAAGGAGCGCATATCGTTTGGTGGTAAGCCAAATTGCTGCACTATTTCTTTTCCTGCTTCGCTTTGTAATGCTGCAAATTTTATGGATTTGGTTTTGTCTTTTTTAAGGACAAAATTGATGGCGCTGTTGCAGAAATTGCAAATGCCGTCAAATAATATGATTGGCCCGGATGACATTACGTGTACAAATTTACATGAAAGAGAGAAGCCAGGTTTTAAAAACCTGGCTCCCGGCTATTAAAACAAATGATATTTTTTCCCCGGCGTTTTACCGATAATATCCTTAAAAGCCTCTTCCAGCAAAGGGTATTTAAACCGGAACCCTGTTTGCAAAATTTTTGTGGGCAATACCCAGCGGCTTTTAAGAATCAATTCTGTTTCTGTGCCAATAATAACTGCTCCCGTTTTCAGCATCCATGTATAAGCCGGCAACCCAAATAGATAGCCTGTTGCCTTACGCAGGATTTGCATAAAAATTCTGTTGCTTACCGGGTGCGGACTGCAGCAATTATAAACACCTTCCATTTCCTTATGCTCATATATCCATTCCACCATGCGGCAGGCATCTTCCACATGCACCCAGCTGTACATTTGCTTGCCGCTGCCCTGCCTGCCACCCAATCCAAATTTTAATAAATTGAAATAAGGTACCATCACGCCGCCGGCACCCAGGGTAATAGCCATGCGCAATGCCACTTTTCTTGTAAAAGGGGTATGCTGTTCAAAAAATGTTTTCTCCCACAGCTTACATACCTGAACAGAAAAATCATTGGCAAAATTGGTGAATGATTCATCTCTTGCTGTATCAGTGGCATCAGGATAAATAGTGGCTGATGCTGCATTGATCCATAAGCCCGGCGGCCTTGTGGCTTTTTGAATGGCAAGGCCAATGGCGCCGGCGGCCCGGGTACGGCTGTCAAATATTTCCTTTTTGTTCTTTTCAGTATAGCGGCAGTTAACACTTTTTCCTGTAAGATTCACTACAATGTCGGCGCCGTCCAGCTCTTTTACCCAGTCGCCTGCTGTAGCAGCATCCCATTTTACATAACGGATGTTCTTTGCTACTTTTTCATCCACGTTGTTTTCGCCAAATGTGTTGCTGCTGTGATATTTTACCTGCCGGGTAAGCACTACTACGTCATTATCCCCGCCAAAATAATTGCACAAAGCCTGCCCTATAAAGCCGGTACCACCTGCAAGGATTATCTTTTTGCTTTTCATTTTATTTTTAATTTAGTGGTTTACCTGCCTGTCAATATACTGGTTTACGGGAGTCTCCCTTATATGCCTGTCATGCACTGCCTTTTTACGCAGATGGAAAAAGATGTAAAGATTGAAAAAATGCATAGCGCCCAATACCAGTATGATCCATCCTATTTTAATGCTCAGCTCTTCTATTACTTCCTGTACATTGGCAATAATGCCTGTTACCTGCAGGGTATATACGGCATACCCGAGGTTAATAAGATAAAAACCTACAAGTAATAAATTGTTTACACTGTCGGCCAGTTCTTTATTGCCGTGAAAAATATCAATAAGAAAAACCTTCCCGTTTTTAAACAATGTTCTTGCCACCCAAATAGTGAGGCTGACGGTGATAACGAGGTAGAGAATGTAAGTGGTGATGATCGGTGTCATACAATTAAGTTTTAATGGTGGTAAAATAAATGTTTATATATTTTTAAATTTTCAGAAAAAATTGAAAGTTATATTTTAAATAAAAGCCGCAATGCGGCTGTGCTGGCAAATACCTGCGGTCATTTGAGCACTTTCAGCAAACCGCTTAAAAACCAGTTTTCATCTGCCTTTGTCATTACATCTAATATTTTATCTGCCTGGCCCCCCAGTTTCTTGATCCCCGCAATGGTGTCGGTAAACTGTTTCACTTCCTTATCTTTTTTGTCGCCGTCCACTTTTTCTAATTGCGCCAGCAGCTTCAGCATAGGGTCCAGCTCCCTTTTCTTTCTTTCTTTGGTAATCTGCGTGGCTACCTTCCAGATGTCTTTTTCAGCAGAAAAATATTCCCGTCGTTCCCCCGGCAATATTACCCTGTCCACCAAACCCCAGCTGATTAGCTCCCTGATATTCATATTTACATTGCCCCGGCTGATACCCAGCTCGGCCATGATATCATCCTGCGTAAGCGGATTAACACTAACCATCAGCAGGGCATGTATTTGCGCCATTGTCCTGTTAATTCCCCAGTGGCTGCCAAAGGCGCCCCAGCTGCTGATAAATTGTTGTTTGGCTTCTGCAAGTTTCATTGTGAAATAATTACAGCCCAAAGGTAGTATTATTTTTGAATTTTCAAAATATTTTGAAAATAAATTTTTAGAAGTGACACGGAAAACATTTCTGAAAATTGGATTGATTAAGGGCCAAAACAAAGCTGCCGCTCAATTGAGCGGCAGCTTGTACTAATTTTTTCTTTACTTAAACGGCACTGGCCATCTCAGGCATCAGTACCAGCCTTTCTTCAGGTACCCATATTGTCTGGGATTCTCCCCTGTCGGGATAAGTAAAGTTCACTTCATATTTACGGGACTCATCATTAAGATTAAGAATTACCGCTACACCGGCAGGCTTAAATTCAGTATCCAATAACAACACTTTTTGGCTCAGGTGAAATTTCATTTGCTTTTGTTTTTATTGAGGATAATATCCCAAGCACAAAATGCATGCCCGGATACAGGAAGTAAGTTAGCAATTACCCCGTAAACCAGCATTTAAAAAAATATACAACTTACCCACACACTCAAATAAAATAGTATCCAATAAAAAAGCGCTGAGTTTTCAGCGCTTTTTTGAAAAATCTTAAAATTTTACACCAGCATCGTAACCGGGTTTTCCAAATATTTTTTCACTGTTTGTAAAAAGGCAGCCCCCACAGCACCATCCACACTGCGGTGATCACAGCTCAGTGTTACCTTCATAATATTCACCACACCAAAGCCATCGCCTTTTTTCACTACCACTTCTTTAATGCGGCCTACGGCAAGGATAGCGCTATCCGGCGGGTTGATAATGGCAGTGAATTCTTCAATATCCATCATGCCCAAATTTGAAATGGTAAATGTATTGCCGCTGAATTCAGCAGGCTGCAGTTTTTTATCTTTTGCCTTAGCATACAATCCTTTTGCATCCTCCGCAATTTGTGATAATGACTTCTGGTCGGCAAAACGAATTACCGGAACGATTAAGCCATCAGGCATTGCCACTGCACTGCCAATATGTATATGGTGATTCTGGCGGATAAAATCGCCCATCCAGCTGCTGTTTACATCAGGATGTTTGCGCAGCGCCATTGCACAGGCTTTTATCACCATATCATTGAAAGAAATTTTTACGGGACTTACTTCATTCATCGCCGCCCTTGATGAAATAGCATTGTCCATGTTAATCTCCATGGTGAGGTAAAAATGAGGGGCACTGAATTTGCTTTCGCCGAGGCGGCGTGCAATGGTTTTGCGCATTTGCGTCAGCGGAACATCCGTATGCCCTTCCTGGCCAATGGCAGTAAAGGCAGGGGCGGCTGCTT
>JBEHYP010000031.1:0-33662 GCA_048498115.1 Bacteroidota bacterium
AGCAGCACCGGGCCTGTAGTTTCTGGGTTATATCTTAACTCTCCAACCGCCAACCAGTCAGTAACAGCTGCTAATAACTTTATAACAGACCTGAAAGCGCCAGCGTCTAATAACGATATGACAATAAGGGGAATTGGGGTAAATGCATCCGGTGCTACTTCTTCTTATAAAATTTACTACAACACAGTTTATCTTAGCGCTGCTTCATCAGGTACCAATTTTGGTGCAACAGGCATATACCATACAGTGAATACTACATCCACTACCGGGGCGCTGGATTTGAGGAACAATATTGTTTATAACCTGTCTGTGGCTAATGGTACCGGAAAAACAGTAGCTTTCAGGCGTAGTGCAGGCGGAGCCGGTACTTTGGCCAATTATGCCGGCACTTCCAACAATAATCTTTTCTATGCTGGCACACCGGGCACAGCTAACCTTATTTACTCTGACGGTTCATCTACTGCCCAAACTATTCCTGCTTACAAAGCAGGAGTATTCACAGCAGGTACCATCAGCCCGAGAGATCAGGTGTCAGTCAGCGATAAGGTATATTTTGTAAATGCGCCAACTGATCTTCATATTGTGCCGGACAGCAACTGCCTTGTGAATGGAGGGGCTGCGCCCATTGCCGGGCTTACTGATGATTATGATCTGGCTGCAAGGAACAGCAGCACCCCGGATATAGGTGCAGATGAATTTACATCAACGGCTTCTGTAAGCTTAACAGTTACCAGTCCTCTTGCCGCTTCCTGCTCTGGTACACCAATTAACCTGGCAAGCGCTGTTACAGCCTCATCAGGAGGTTCGGTATTCTATTATTATTCAGATGCTGCCGGTACACTTCCTGTGCCGGACCCGGCCAATGTAACTACTTCGGGAACGTATTATATAAAATATGGTATAGGTACTTGTTATTCTGCTACCGTTTTAAATCCTGTGGTAGTACCGCCGTTTAACGCATCCGGCACATGGCTGGGGATAGATACTGACTGGAATAACGGAGCTAACTGGTGCGGCGGTGTGCCTACAACTGCAACCAATGTGGTCATTCCGGGAACAGCACCTAATTTCCCTGTGATCACCACACCGGGTGCAGTGGTAAACGACATTACTATTGCATCAGGCGCTACCGTTACTACCACAACGGCAGGATCGCTGGATATAAATGGTTCATTTGCCAATAGTGGCAGTTTGATCAATAAAGGCGAATTGATATTCAGCGGAACTGCTTTGCAAACATTCCCCGGCGCTACAGGTGTTGTTGATATTACAAGGTTAACGCTTAACAATCCTGGTGGTATAACTATAAACAGGAGTTTGCTGATAAGAGAGGTTATTACTCCGGCACAGGGTAACATTACCATTAATAATGGCGTGTATATTACATTGCAATCTAATGCTGATACTACCGCAAGGGTAGGGCAGACGGGGGCAACCTTTATTTACAACGGCACCGGCAATTTTGTAGTAGAAAGATATTATCCCGGCAGAAGGGTATGGCGCCTGGTTACTGCCCCTGTGGAAAGGCAGGCAGCTACAACTGTATTTAACTCATGGCAGGCAGGTGGCAACACTAATGTGCCGGGTAATGCTACCTGGGTTACAGGGGCCAGCGCAAACCCTGCCACCAACGGCCTGGATGTAAGCCCATTGAATAATTCTTCACTGAAGAAATTTAATTACCATACCAGTGCTTTTGAAGCTATTCCTAATAGCAGGACTACGGGTATACCCGGTTTTCCCGCCACATCAACCTGGACTTATCCCGGGGATAGCATTAATGCTACCGGCTACTTCATCTTTGTAAGGGGCGACAGGAACCCGTTGAATGTTAACAAGTATAACAGCTATGGAAGCGTTACGCCTACTACTTTACGTGATACCGGGCATATCAAGACAGGCTCCTTTACATTTAATTGTTACCCGATGACCGGTACACACATTTATACCCTGGTGGGTAACCCGTATGCATCACCGGTTGATTTCGCAACTGTTACGAAAAACAATATTGCGAATAAATTCTGGGCATGGGATCCTAATTTAAATGATGTGGGTGGTTATGTTACGGTAGATGGAACATTCCCTTACACAGTAACAGTGCCTGTTACCAGCACAGGTACTTCAGCACAAACGCATATCATACAGTCCAGCCAGGCGATTATGCTGGAAGCAACAGGAGCAAGCCCAAGTATTACCTTTAAAGAAGCAGATAAAGCAACACTGGCTGATCATTCAGAACTGTTCAGGCCGGCGGGTGTTCCTGCCATATCAACCCTGGCGGCCAATATTTTTATTGTAAATGCAGACGGCACTACAAAACTGGCAGATGGGGTTGTAACACAATTTGGCAGGGATTTCAGCAATGAGATCAATGTACAGGATGCTGTAAAATTCAGCAACATCAACGAAAACCTGTGCATTGTGAGCAATAACCGTTATCTCTCCCTGGAAAGGAGAATGCCTGTAACTTCAGGAGACACTTTGTTCTATTACTTTAACAGGAGCGCACAGAAGAAGTACAGGTTTAATGTGTACATGCAAAACTTTATGATTGCACAGGGGCTTCAGCCAATGCTGGAAGATACTTACCTGCATACATATACGCCTGTTAATTTAGATGGTGACACATGGGTTGACTTCAGCATTACTGCCGAAGCAGCCTCTGCAGATCCCAACCGTTTCAGGATCGTGTTCAAAAAATCAAAACTGTATGCCGGTATAAAGGCCCTGCTGGCAGATCAATATGTTGCCGTTAAATGGGATATTTCAAATGAAAAAGATGTGCAGCATTATGAAATAGAACGTTCGGATGATGGCATTTCATTTGAAACAAAGGCAAGCCAGGCAAGCAATGGCAATACAAAAACCGCCAGCAGCTACTCATGGCTGGATCAATCCCCGGCGCAGGGCGCAGGATATTACAGGATCAAGATAGTTGGCAATACCGGTGTGGTTACTTATACAGATGTGGCAAAAGTGACGCTGGAGAAAGGAGCGCCAGGTATGTATGTATATCCAAACCCTGTTACCAACAGCACCATCGGCCTGTATATGAATAAATTGCCGGCCGGTACGTATGAAGCTGTGCTGATGACAGAAGACGGCAAAGTGATCAACAGGGTTAAAATAATACACGCAGGCGGTTCTGCCACAGAGTTGATAAAACCGAAATCGGCATTGGTAAGCGGATCTTACAGGCTGGAAGTAACAGCGCCTGACAAAAAGAAAACAGTGCTGAAAGTAATAGCACAGACCAAATAAGATTGATAAAAGCATGAAAAAGCCTGCAATGCAACTTGCAGGCTTTTTTTATTATCCTGGCAGATTTAACCAAACCAATTTTTTGTTGATTCAGCTTTGCCCGGGTAAAAAATCCGTTGCTATCTAACCGGCTTTTTATTAAGGAAACCCAAATAAAGGTTTCTCATATCGCTGATGAGCCTTTGTTTGGAATAGCGCTTTACTACGTTATCGTATCCATTCCTGCCCATTCTTTCCCTTAGTGCAGCATCTCCTGTTAACTGTATTACATAATCAGCAAAGAGGTTTACATCGCCTGTTTCTGTAATGAAACCTGTTTCGCCATGCATCACTATATCTTCCACTCCGCCTACATTGGTAGATACTACGGGCTTGTATGCTGCCTGCGCTTCAATTAATGACACCGGTGTGCCTTCATTGTGGGAAGTAAGCACTACGATGTCCAGCCCGGCGAGCGCCTGGTCTATTTCCGTTTCCCAGGAGGTGACCAGCACGTCTGTTTTACTTTTGGGATTGGTGATGTAATAAGAATAACTAAGGCCAAGCTCTGCTGCTTTTTTTTCAATGTCGTTCCTTGATTCACCATCACCGATGATGGCAAACCTTACTTCTTTATCCAGTTTGGATTTTACGATAGCGGCCACCTGTAAAAACATTTCATGGTTCTTTACCGGCACCAGCCTGCCCACAATGCCAATGATTAATTCATCTTTGCCAAAACCATATTTATTCCTGAAAATGATCTTTTTTCTATCCTCGTCCACGGAAAATTTATCGAGGTTAAAGCCGAGGGGAATGGTAAAGATTTTTTCCGGTGCTGCAATTTTATATATATCGGCCAGCTCATGCCGCTGGGAATCGCTGATAGCGATTATGGCATCGGTTTTTTTTGCAAAATACCTTTCCAGCCGCACAATTATTTTTGACATCAGCGGGTTAAAATAAGAATGAAAAACATGCCCGTGAAAAGTGTGCACTATCAAAGGCACTTTGCACGAAGCAGCCGCCAGCCGCCCTACAGCACCCGCTTTGGAAGCATGCGTGTGCACAATATCCGGCTTATACTCCCGGATGATTTTTTTTATTTTGAAATAGGCGATGAAGTCATAGAAGGGAAGAATGCTCCTCCGCATTTCTTTAATTTCTACCGGCACCAGGCCCAGTTGATCAGCTATATAAGTAGCATCTTTTTCTGCAGCATCCTTTTTGCCCACCAGTAATTTTGTTTCAAATTCGGGAGAAAGATAAGCTGTAAGCAAGGTAACATTGTGTGACGGCCCGCCGACAATTAACCGGTTATGGATACGCAGTATCTTGTACATATTGAGGGGTAAATATAGGAAAAGGTTGACAGTTTATGGTTTACGGTTCACTGTTTGGTTTTTTTAATTTGAAGCTTTTAATAAACTAAAAAATTAAACCGGAGGACACAACGGTAAACTGTAGACCGTAAACTGTACATTTGTCCTGTATGAAAAAAACTTACGAAAATGCTGCCGCTGCGATTGCTGATATACCTGATGGCGCCACGCTGATGCTGGGTGGCTTTGGGCTTTGCGGTATTCCTGAAAATTGTATTGCCGCTTTGGTGAAAAAAGGAATAAAAAATCTTACCTGCATCTCAAATAATGCAGGCGTAGATGATTTTGGTATCGGGCTGATGCTGAAACAAAAGCAGGTAAAAAAAATGATCTCCTCCTACGTGGGTGAAAATGCAGAATTTGAAAGGCAACTGCTAAGCGGTGAGCTGGAAGTGGAGCTGATACCGCAGGGTACACTGGCCACCAGGTGCATGGCCGCAGGCTATGGTATGCCGGCTGTTTTTACTCCTGCCGGCGTAGGCACAGAAGTAGCAGCAGGAAAAGAAACAAGGGTGTTTAATGACAAAGCATATTTAATGGAATACGCCTTTGACGCAGATTTTGCTTTGGTAAAAGCATGGAAAGGTGATACAGACGGCAATTTAATTTTCAGGGCCACTGCAAGAAATTTCAACCCGCTGATGGCAATGGCCGGTAAAGTAACCATTGCAGAAGTGGAAGAGCTGGTGCCCGCAGGTGAATTAAACCCCGATCATATACACACGCCCGGCATATATGTACACAGGATATTCCAGGGAATGAATTATGAAAAAAGAATTGAACAAAGAACGGTGCGGAAGTGAACAGTTTACAGTTTGCCGTTTACTGTTTTGTTTTTTTAATTTGAGGTTTTCGCAGTACAAAACAGTTTAGGTTTGCTGTTCATTGTTTTTGTTTTTTCAATTTAAGATTTTAATAAACTCAATAACTATAAACCGTAAGCACCCAACTATAAACAGTAAACCGTAAACTGTAAATATTAAATCTTACATCTAAAACATTACATCACAAACATGCCTTTAGATAAAAACCAGATTGCACAGCGCATTGCCAAAGAAGTAAAAGACGGCTATTATGTAAACCTCGGTATCGGCATTCCTACACTGGTGGCCAATTATATTCCCGAAGGAATGGAGGTAGTATTGCAGAGCGAAAATGGATTGTTGGGCATGGGGCCGTTTCCTGTGGAAGGAACAGAAGACCCCGACCTGATTAATGCAGGCAAGCAAACCATCACTACTGTTGCCGGCTCTGCGTTTTTTGACAGCGCCATGAGCTTTGGAATGATAAGAGCAGGAAAAGTTGACCTTACCATTTTAGGTGCAATGGAAGTAAGTGAGCAGGGCGATATTGCCAACTGGAAAATTCCCGGTAAAATGGTGAAAGGAATGGGCGGCGCCATGGACCTGGTGGCAAGCGCAAAAAATATCATTGTAGCGATGATGCATACTAACCCCAAAGGTGAACCGAAATTATTACCATCGTGCACTCTACCGCTTACGGGAGTAAAGTGCGTAAAGAAAATTGTAACAGAACTGGCAGTGCTGGATATAACAGGAGAGGGCTTTAAATTACTGGAAAGGGCGCCGGGGGTATCTACGGAAGAGATCATTGCCAAAACAGCAGGCAGGCTGGTAGTGGAAGGCGAAGTGCCTGAAATGGTTTTATAAAAAAGAGAAGTACACAATGGATTAAGGGATATATAGTATCTTCATGACCGGTGAGATTTTTTCTAATCATACTTTTATTATTTACCCGTTCGATAACCGGTCTTACTCAAACTGCCTACAGCAGGTTCCTGAATTTTAATACTGATAACGGCCTTTCACAAAACAGTGTACATGCTATTTTTCGTGACAGGGATGGAATGGTATGGATAGGCACGCAGGATGGGCTGAACAGCTTTGACGGGAAAAACTTCACTGTTTACAAGCCCCGGCCGAATGACAGCACCAGCATCAGCGACCAGTTTATATTAAGCATCCAGGAAGACAATAATGGTTTTTTATGGATCGGCACCCGCCATGGCCTTAATAAATTAGACAAACGTACCGGGCGGTTCAGCCATTTTTTTGTTTCAGAAAAAGAAAAAGCACAATTCCAGTCTTCCTATAACCAGGTTTTTGTTAAAGAAAAAAATACAGTGCTTTTTGCAAAGAACAGCCAATTGTTCAGGATAGACACCCATTCTGAAAAGATAAGTTCCCTGCAGGAAGGAAACGATTTTTCTTACACTTTTATTGATGATAACCTGTCGCTCTGGAATTTTAACCCCGAAAAAGGCATATTTAAAACAGGCGGCATTTACTCTAAACCGGAAAAGGTTGATAAGCCGTTTTCAAATCTTTTTTCCTATGGTTCCACCGTGGCGCACGATGGCAGCAACCGGTATCATGCTTTTGCCACAAAAGATGCAGCCCTGTTTATTTATGACAAGCAAAATTTGCAATGGCTGCCTGCAATAGATATTGGTGCCGGTATCAATTGCCTTTACTTTAATAAAAATGATTCTCTTTTTGCAGGCACACAAAAGGGCATTTACATTATTAAAGAGGGTAAGGTTATACAGCATATTGATAATAATCAAACAGTAGGGGGCAGCCTTCCTCCCGGCCCCGTGCTTTCTGTATACCAGGATGCTGATTATAACCTTTGGGCAGGTTCTGCATCCTCGGGCTTTGTGTTATACAGCCAGAATTTCAGGAATATACAAATCATAAAACCCGGCACAGAAAACAGCACTATTACTGCTGTGGCAGAAGACGAACAGTTCATTTGGCTGGGCGGCCTTACAGGCCTGCACAGGTATGGCAGGCAAACGGGAAAAATAACAACCTTTCCTTCTTTAACAGGAAAAAGTATTACTTCAGTAGCGGTGGATGCCAGAGGAAAATTATGGGTAGGCCTGAGCCGGGAAGGGTTATGGAATATGAATAAGGACGGGACAATCATACAACAGTTCACCAGCAGCAATTCCGTTCTTGCAACCATGCAGATACTGCACCTGGCGGCTGACGGGCAGGGCAATGTATATGTATCCGGCGAAGTGGGCTTTTACTGTTATAACGTTTACAGTAATAAATGGACCGGTATCATCGCACCGGGCGATTCCTTATCCGGCCTCAAAGGCACTTATATTTTACATTCTTATACTGATGAACAAAAAAATACATGGCTCAGCAGTAATTCCGGCGTCATTGTGTACGACAGCGATTTTAATTTCAAAAAAATAATAGCAAGCCATTCAGATACATCTCCCATCAACCGGACATTGATCACCGGCATTACAGAGGACAAAACAGGTATTGTGTGGATAGCCACCATCAGCAAAGGCATTTATTCTTTGGACAAGACAGGAAAGCTGGTTAATTACAATGCCGGCAACGGGCTGGCCAGCGATGTTATTTCTTCGGTGGAAGCAGATAATAAAAACCGCGTCTGGGCTGCCACCAGCGATGGACTATATATATACACCCCGGCATTTAAACAATTCTTCCGGCTTACGCCGTTTGATGGCATGCCGCCGGCGGCATTTTCAAACGGCAGCATGTATAAAAGCAGCAGCGGTAAAATATATTTGGGGTCTTCGGCCGGGCTCCTCATTTTTAATGCAGACAGTATGCTGTTCAGCAACCGTTCCATTACAGCAAAAATTGCGGATATAAAGATCAATGGCGCCAGCATAGAAAAAATGGAAGAGCCTCTGGTACTGACGGCTTATAATAAAACCATCAGCTTCCAGTTTGGTACTTCAGAAGCATTTCAGCTGGGTAATATCATTTACCAGTATAAGCTTCTGGGTGTTGATAAAGACTGGCAAACCCTTCCTGCAGGCAGCAATAATATCAGTTACAATAACCTGCCTTATAAAAAATTAACCATGCAGGTAAGGGCTGCCTCTTCTTTTATTGCCCTGGAAAATGCCCCGGTGGAAAATTTTACCATGGAAAATGCTGCGCCTTTCTGGAAAACTACCTGGTTCATGATCGCATCATTAATAGCTGTTACAGGCATAGCGCTTTTTATATTGCAGCAATACAACAACCGGAAATACGAGAAGCAACAGCAATGGATAAAAGCGCAGGAACAATTAAGGAATGAGCGGGAGCGGATAGCACAGGATCTTCATGATAATATCGGCGCTTATGCCGCTGCATTGATCACGGGCTTCAGCAGGGTTGAAACAACGCAGCAGGAAAATCACCATCACATAGATGACCTGAAAGATTATGCATCTTCCATACTCAGTAACCTGCGGGAAACCATCTGGGTACTTCACCAGCAAACGCTTACTGTCAAAACTTTTGCAGGACGCATTAAAAACTACGTTTTTAAAATAGCAAAGCAATATCCCTCTATTGAGATATACGTGCATGAAGACATTGAAACGGAAAGGGAGCTGTCGCCTAAAACAACGCTGAATATTTTCAGGATCTTACAGGAAGCGCTGCAAAAT
This sequence comes from Bacteroidota bacterium, assembly GCA_048498115.1. GTDB lineage: Bacteria > Bacteroidota > Bacteroidia > Chitinophagales > Chitinophagaceae > Ferruginibacter. Next base: position 9,079 of record JBEHYP010000031.1, read on the forward strand.
GTATTTAAACATGCAGGTGCTTCCACTGTTGAGCTGGGCTTAAAAAGCAACAGCAGGCTGGAATTTTACGTAAAGGATAATGGCAACGGGATAACACAGCCTGCACGGGATGACGCTTACGGGCTAAAGAACATGCAGGCCAGGGCCAATGATATTGGCTTCACACTTTCTGTTTGCTCCGAGCCCGGCAGGGGCACCTGCGTAACACTGGCAGAAAATACTGCAAATGCAGCAGCCGGTTAATTTACATTTGTTATAATATTAGTGCAATGAAGCGTATTGCTATTACAGACGACAATATGGTGAACAGGAAAGCTATCCGGATAAACCTGGATTCGGTATCGGGCTTTGATATTCTTTTTGAAGCTGCCAATGGAGAGGATTTTCTTGACAAGATGAAGCACCTGTTGCCGGAAAATATGCCGCAGCTTGTGCTGATGGATATTGATATGCCTGTGATGAACGGCATAGAGGCCATTGCTATCGGTACTTTAAAATATCCCGAAGTGAAATTTCTGGTGCTGACGATTTTTGATGATGATGAAAAAATATTTGAAGCCATACAGGCCGGTGCCAGCGGTTATATCTTAAAAGATGAAGAGCCTAAATTTTTGGCAGAGGCCATCAATAATGCAGTTGAATACAATGGCGTTCCCATGAGCCCTGCCATTGCAAGAAAAACACTGGAGTGGATGAAAACTGCCCCCAGGCCTGCTGCTGTAAAAACCAGCACTGCAGATATTTTAAGCGAAAGGGAAATTGAAATACTCCGCTTAATGGCCGAAGGGCTTGATTATAAAAAAATAGCCGATAAAATTTTTATCTCCCCGCTGACGGTACGTACCCATACCAGTAATATTTATGAAAAGCTCCACGTTAATTCAAAAGCACAGGCCATACAGATTGCACATAAATTAAAATGGGTATAGTGCCTGGCTTTATTTAGTATAGTTTCCAGTACTTTTTTTACAGTGGCTTTGCGGCATTTGCCGGGTTTAAAAAGTGAAGTCGGCACTAATTAAAAAGGCGCCCCAGTTTATTAAAATAGGAACGCCTTTATTTACTATTGGCTCAAATCACTTTTTATTGCACCAGCAATCTTATGGACGTAATGTCGTCACCGGCTTTAACCCGTAAAATATACATACCGCTTTTAACACCATTCAGCGGATACTGGTTGCCGTAAGTGGCAGCAAACTGCTTAAGCTTCCTGCCGCTCATGTCTGTCAATTCCACCGATTGTATGCTGGCACTTCCCGTGATGGTAACAAAATTCTTTGCAGGATTGGGATATACAATCAACGTATTTTTTGTGCCGTTAAAGATGAGCAATACTACATTGCTGTATTTAAGCTTACCGTTGCGTTCCGTGATTTTTAACCGGTAAAAATTTTTGCCTGTTAGCGGTTGCTTATCGGCATACTCCCTGTGTGTTTCATTGGCAGATGGTGTTGCAATGTTATTAACATAAATAACTTTATACGCCCCGTTTTCACCTGCTCTTTCTAATTCATATCGTATAATGTCTTTTTCATCCGCCACTGCCCATTGCAGCAAAGAGGTTTTACCTTCGGTCGTGCCTTTGAATGAGATCAATTCTATAGGCAATGCCTGCCCCACGGCTAATTCATCTGCATAGCCATCATTCTCTACGCTGGATGTATAGGGAGTGTATTGTGTAAGAAATTGCCTGTCGTAATCATGATGTTCAGCAGCGCTGTATCCATCGCCGGAAAGGCTTGACGTGTAGGGGGTAAACTGGTCAGGCATGGCCGGCGCAAAAGCATTTACGGCTGCCATATTGTAACCATCATCATTTCCTCCCTGGTAAACAGATTGTGCATCCAAAGCCTGTGGTGAAAAATTATTTTGCACGCCCGCCGTAAAGCCATCATGATAACCGCCGAAGTACATTTCGCCCTGTGCGTAGCCATAAGCAGCTATGCAGCCGGCAATGGCCATACAGGCCAGCTTCTTTTTATAATGATGCAGTATAAGCATTGTTTTATTTTTTTAATGAAAGAAAGCCAGCACTATCTTACACCACGAAAGCCAAGATAAGTATAAGCATTGCTGTAATTGGCCGCCGTTATAAAATTGGCATTATACCTGTTGGATGTTTTGGCAAGCTGTGTTCCCTGGTCGGCGCCGCCTACATAGCTTGATGCAAACGATGCACCCCTTCTGCCATAAGCGTTGGCTGTACCTACGGCAGGCCACGTGCTTTGGTTCATCGCAGCGTTGTTATCCAAAATCCCGTCCCCGGGCTGTGCTGTATAGGCAGCTGAATTGGCATGTACACCCACTACAAATTCACTAATATTATCTCCCAGGTTCATATTGCCATAAAAGCCTGCGCCGGAAGCAGCCCTGCCGGTGGCATTTTCAGCAAACATTCCTACCCTGAACGGGCATAAATTTGAGGGGCTTCCTCCCTGCTGGTATAAGCCACGGCCATTTACTACAGTGCCGGTATAGCGCATAGTAGGCATTTGGGCATCGGTGATCCCGGCAGTGTTGATAGGATAGTTTACAATATCGGTAGTGCCCCAGGGATATTCATTGGCCACACGGGCATTGGGTGTGCCGTCATATTGGGTGCCGCGGCAAATTTTTTCATACTCTGTTTCAGTCATGGGCCGCAGGCCGCTCCAGTCAAGATAAGCCAGTATTTCATCTGCCCTCATCAAACCGGCTGCAACAGTAGCGCCATCTGCCGCTTCATTAAATACATCATTGTTATTAAAATCGCAGCCTATTACTGCAGGGGTAGTATTGTTTACGCCGGGTGTTTGAATCTGCAGGTAATTTTGCAGTGTATAGCCGCCGCCGGGAGAAGCTTTGATGATGGTGCCGGCAGCCGAATTGGGTGCATTGGTAAAATAAAGAGCCTGCTGGTCGTAAGTAAGCGTGTTGTAAAAATCGGCCATCTGCTCATTGGTGGTTTCATATTTCTGCGCATAAAAAGAATTATAGCCTGTTGGCCATGCAGTGCCCAGTGCCGGTGAACCTGCAAACAAAGCCGCCGCTGCAAAGCCGGTGGTATTTTGTACGGCATCATCAACAGTCACATTATTAAAACGGGGATAATTGGCAGTAGTGGCAACGCCATCGCTTAAATAAAAGCTGCCTGCCGGTATATGCACCATTTCAATCCCAAACACTTTTACGTTAAAGGTAGTGCCGGGCGGCAGGGTGCCCAATTGCAATGTAACAAATGCATTGCTGATATTGCCATGCCCTGCACTGGTACGCCGGATGAACACTCCCACATTGTCGCTTTGCGTTTCAATAGTAAGTGCTGCGCCATCTGTGCCGGGGGATGTGCTATGCCCCGAAGCGGCCAGGTTTTGCTGATACCAGAGATTAGTGCTGCTGCTTTGTGCTTTTACAAACACCCATACTGCATCCCAGTTGTTGGGATAATTCAGGTCCACGTTATTGGTAGAGTTCCAGCTGTTGTCCCACGACAGGTTAAATGTTACCTGCGAACCCGAAACGGTGGCATTTTCAATTTTTACATTATTGGCCATCAGTGTAAGGGCAGGGGATATGCCCATGATAATGAAGAAGGCGATTTTTTTCATGAACTTAATTTTTCTTCAAAATTATTTGCATGCTATGGTGAAGGGGATACAGCATTTGTTGTATTTAAGGCTTTAAGCATGATGGTGCCAGGCATTGCGATATACCATATTTCGTTAAAATCCCATGCAGGCATTCCTGTTTTATTTCTTTTGCCGATTTTTGCTGCTCAAAAAATTGATCCATGCGTACGATTGTGTCCTTGTTCTTGTTTCTCCTTTGTTTGATAACCGTTTCAAATGCACAGCCCGGTTACTGGCAGCAGCAGGTAAAATATGTAATGGATGTTGACCTTGATGTGGCCACGAATAAGCTTACCGGCAACCAGCAGATCACTTACACCAATAATTCCCCCGATACTTTGCAAAAGCTGTTTGTGCATCTTTTCTGGAATGCTTTTCAGCCGGGCAGCATGATGGACGTAGCATTAAAAAATTCAGAGCATATTGTATTGGGTACTGCTGCCAATGGCAAACCGGCTACAGATTTTGACAGGCGCTTTAAGAAGAAAATTTATGAAATGACACCTGAAGAGCAGGGATATTGTCATGTAACATCATTTTCTGTAAATGGCGTGAAGCAGGCAATAAAAGAATATGAAACAGTACTGGTGGTGGAGCTAGGCAAACCCATTTTGCCCAAAACAAGCATATTGATAAAAACAAGCTTTGAAAGCCAGGTGCCGAAGCTTTCAAGAAGAAGCGGGCGCGACAGCGATGAAGGCATCCGTTACAGCATGGGGCAATGGTATCCCAAGATCGTGGAGTATGACAAGCTGGGATGGAACGCCGATGATTATATAGCCCGGGAGTTTTATGGTGTGTGGGGCGATTATGATGTGAGCATCACGCTGGATAAAAATTATAAAGTAGGCGCTACCGGCGAATTGCAAAATGCTGCAGCAACAGGTTGGGGCTATGATAAAGAAGGCAGCCCTTTAAAAGATATTGCCGGCGCCAAACGCACCTGGCAATTTATTGGGAAAAATATTCATGACTTTGTATGGAGCGCAGATCCCGGCTACAAACATATTACCCGTAAAGTGGCCGGCGGGCCGTTGCTGCACTTTATTTATAAAGACGATCCTGCCATTGATAAACTGTGGCAAACAACTGCCGATACCTGTGCAATGGTATTTACTTATTTATCAAAAACGTTTGGCAATTATGCATACCCTGTATATTCTGTATTGCATGGCGGTGGCGGCGGCACAGAATACCCTATGGCTACTTTAATAAAGAATGGTAGCTTGGAAACTGCCATACATGAAATATGCCATAGCTGGTACCAGATGATGCTGGGCACTAATGAGAACCTGTATGCATGGATGGATGAAGGCTTTGCCAACTATGCAGAAGCCCGTGCGCTGGCATGGCTGCGCAAAACAGATTTTTTTGCCGGCATAAGTGAATATGGTTCGTATGCCAACCTTGCGCAAAGCCGCTTTGATGAGCCCATGTGCACCCACGCCAATATGTATGAAACCAACTTTGCGTATAACACCAACGCATACTCGAAAGGAAAGCTTTTTTTGCTGGAGCTTGGATACATCACCGGTGAAAAAACACTGGATAGGATAATGCTTAACTACTACAGGCGCTGGGCGTTTAAGCATCCCACCCCCGATGATTTTATAAAAGTGGCGGAGCAGGCCAGCGGTATGCAACTGCAATGGTACAAGAATTATATGCTGCATACCACCAAAACCATTGATTACAGCATTGACAGCCTTTGGGAAGAAAATGGCGAATCAAAGATCCGCCTGAAAAGAATTGGCGAAATGCCCATGCCTATTGACCTGCAATTAACGTTTAAAGACGGCAGTACAGCCCTTCATTATATTCCTCTTAGCCTGATGTATGGTAGTAAGCAAAATGAGAACGAAAAGCAACATTTTACAATACATGAACCCTGGTTCTGGGTGCAGCCTTATTACGTGGTAACGTTTAAAGAACGCCTGCTCAGCTTATCCAAAGTGGAAATTGACGCCAGCAAAAGAATGGCAGATATGGACAGCAGGAACAATGTGCTGGAGCTGAAATGGTAGGCAGGTGTAATAGCTGTTAAGCATTTGCCGGGAAATGTTTATTTTGTATAAAATAAAACAATTGCCATGCGAAAAAAAATCCTGATCCTCTATTTGCTGACGGCAACATTTTTGCCTAGCTATGCCAATACCCCGCTTACGGATACGATACAAAGGGCAACTGTTGTGTATGCCATTAAAGGAACCGATACCCTGAAGCTTGACAAGTACAATGTAGAAGATGGAAAAACAGGCAAGCCCTGCCTGCTGTTTGTATTTGGTGGTGGGTTCCTGATGGGGGCAAGGGATTATAAGGATTACAATTCTTACTTTAACGAGTGGGCACAAAAAGGCTATGTGGTGCTGTCAATAGACTACAGGCTGGGATTGAAAAAAGCATTTGAAGCAAGAAGGATAGTAGAAAAAGAGGCAAAAGAAAAAGGAGAAGATCCGCCGAAAATTAAACCGGTACAATTCTTATCAACCTTTGACGGTGCTATTTCAATGGCAGTGGAAGACCTGTTTGATGCCACCAGCTACATAGTGGAGCATGCCGTTGAATGGAATATCAATAAAGACCTGATCATTGCAAGCGGCTCCAGTGCTGGCGCCGTTACTGTGCTGCATGGGGAATATAATATCTGTAATCATACAGAACTGGCACAGCGCCTGCCTCCAGGGTTCAATTACGCAGGGATAATTTCTTTTGCCGGCGCTATCTTCAGCATGAAAGGAGATATAAAATGGGCAAGCAACCCGGCACCTATCCTGCTGTTTCACGGGGATGCAGACCGCAATGTGCCTTACGATAACGTGAGGGTGAAAGTATTGTTCATACCATTGAAATATGGGTTCTTCGGCTCAAAACACATAGATGAGCAGCTTGACAAGATGAAAGTGCCGCACTATTTCTACAGCATTGAAAACGCTGCTCATGAAATAGCCGTGCTGCCCATGCTGCACAATCAAAACGAAATGCAGACCTTTCTTGACAAGATTGTATTGAATAAAGAAATGCTGATGATGCACACCGGGGTGCAGCAGCCGGGAAAACCTGACATGAAGAAAAAATTTAAAATGCAGGATTATTTTAAGTCAAACGGGTTTTAACTAACGGGAAAGATTAGTGTAAATATATCATTATCATCTTCCGAAATACCTGTTCACAGCTTCGGTCCTGTTGCTTACATGCAGCTTCTCGTAAATGTGGTACACATGCTTTTTTACGGTTTCAGTGCTGATGCTGAGCTGGTCTGCAATTTCTTTATAGAGCAAACCTTTGGACAGCATTTCCAATATTTCTTTTTCTCTTTTGGATAACACATTCAGGGCTTCAGCATGAATATTGTTTGCCGGTTTCTTTTGCTGGAAAGCAGCCACAACTTTTCTTGCTATCTGGCTGCTCATGGGCGCTCCTCCTTCACTTAATTCCCTGATGGATTCCAGCAATTTTGCCGGGGCAGTTTTTTTAAGGATATAGCCGCTGGCCCCGGCAGCAAGCGCTTCAAATATTTTTTCATCTTCTTCCAGCACGGTGCACATCATGAACAATATTTCAGGATTTGATTCTTTAAGAAAACTGACGCATTCAATGCCGTTCATGCCGCTGCCGAGGTTAATGTCCATCAGCACTACTTTGGGATGAGTGGGGGGAATTAATACCAGCGCATCTTCGGCGTTGATGCAGGAACAGGCCAGCTCAAAGCCTTCGCTCATTGTAACTACCTGCTCCAGCGCATGACGTATATCGTTATTATCTTCTACAATGGCAACTGAAATGCTCATAATACCACAAAAGTGGAATAAAAAAACGGAACCCGCAATACCACAAAAGGGTAATAGGGAATTAGGAACGGCGCGGCCGAAACCTACAACACCTGCAAAAGAAACTTATCCTTAAAAAATTCTTCCCCAAACCTTTTTTCAATTTCCCATACACGGGGCTTGCAGTTGCTTTCAAAAATTTCTTTGGTGAGGTCGCCACCCTTAAGGCAGACAAGGCCATTGTAGTTATTGCCTTTTTTTAATAAAGGCCTGCTCCAGCGCCACAGGTCTTTTAGCGGCGCCACGGCCCTTGATACCACCACGTCAAATTTTTGGTCTTTGATATCTTCTGCACGGGTATGGCGAACGGTAACATTTTTTAATCCAATGGCATTGGCCACCTCCCTTACTACGTTTAATTTTTTATTGATGCTGTCGGCCAGTAAAAAATGTACTTCAGGAAAAAATATGGCGAGCGGGATACCGGGAAAGCCGCCACCCGTACCAAGGTCCAGCACAGAGGTGCCGGCAGCAAAATGAAACTGCGTGGTAATGGATAATGAATGCAGTACATGGCGTTCATAAAAATTATCAATATCCTTTCTTGAGATCACATTTATTTTTTCATTCCATTCTGTGTACAGGCCTTTTAATGCAGCCAGTTGCTGCAGCTGCGCCGGGCTGAAATCATCAAAATATTGTAAGACTATATCCATACTTCTATCGGGATTATTTCCATTGGTTGCCCGGTTTTTTTATAAGTGCCAATGAAAATACCAGGTAATAAAAAAACATCCAAATGTCGAAAAATAAAAGCAGCGGGTACAAATCTTTTTCATCTAATTTTTTGGTAACGGGATATAATATGGATAATTGCAGCAGCAGGCGGATGCCGAATACGATCAATGCCCATTGCCAGCTGACAAACAGGATGCAGGCAACCAGCAAAGGATAAAAAAGAAAATGCGACAGGGAATACAGCCCCAGTAAAAATTTATGTTTCCACCGGTAATGCTTGGCTGTGCTGTAGTGCCTTGTTTTTTGCCGTATCCACTGCTTCCACGTTTTTGCCGGTTCACTTAAAGTGAAAGTGTCTTTATCAATATTAATCTTTGTATTGTGCCTGGTGGCTGCTGTGTTGATGAAGAGGTCATCATCACCGCTGGGCACATTGTTGTGAGCAGAAAAACCTTTGTGCCTGTAAAAGATGGTTTTTTTGTAGCTCAGGTTTCTTCCCACGCCCATGTAAGCCTGGTTTGCCAGCGCATAGCTGAAATATTGCAACGCAGTATGCAGTGTTTCCCAGCGGATTATTTTATTCAGCAGCCCCGGTTTTTTATAATAAGCGCCGTAGCCAAGCACTATCTCTGTATCATCATTGTAAGTGGCCTGCATTTTATCTATCCAGTGTTCGCTTGCAGGCACACAATCAGCATCGGTGAGTAACACAATTTCGTATTTAGCTGTTTTAATGCCGATGCTTAATGGGAATTTTTTGCCAGGTATCAGTTTGGCTTCCTGTTTTAATTCTATAATGTTCAGTTGCCTGAACTGCCGCTGGAATTCTTCCAGCAAATATTTGGTATCGTCAAAAGAATTATCGTTTACTACTATCACTTCATGGGTGGTGCGGTATTGCTGTACCAAAGCGCCGGGCAGGTTTTTGGCAAGGTTAGCCGCTTCGTCCCTTGCACAGATGATAACAGATACAGGGTGTGTTTGTGAAACTTCTTTCTGTTTTGTTTTATAGATCGCCAGCCGTAAGAAAAAAAACAGGTAATAAAAAACCTGGATAAGGGTAATGAGGCAGAATGTAATGAAAACGATCCCTTGCCAGCTTTGCAGTAGTTTTACGAGGTCCATGCGGCAAAAGTAAGATATTGCGAAGGCAAACTAGTAACGAATTTGGAAGGCAGGTGAATAAAACGGCTTCGTAGTTTTTATTCTTCTTTTATTTTCTTAACAGGGATGAAACTGCCATCGGTATAATTAACCTTGAACTCGTACGTTACTTTTGTCGTGCCATTTAACAATTTCCCTGCTAAACGACCCAAAGCTCCAGCCAGCGGGTTAAAAAGGATCAAAGCTTGCCCTGCCGTTTCAGGCCCTCTGTTAGTAACATAATCAATTCTTCTTGTAAAATAGAAATCATTATTTCGTTTTTCTAATGGGTAGTATTTAGAATCTATCCGGAGAAAAATTTTATTTCCGGTAACTACTGCGTACATGTCCGGAAAGGAATAGTCCATTTCCTCTGCTGTATGGCTTACTCTTTCTACTTTTTTTAAGATACCATCTTTAATTTTAACTTCAAAATCATTGTATTCGGGCTCTTGGTTTTTCAAAGATTCATAAGTAGTATACACCCCTTCTGTTAATGTATCGCTGGAGTAGAGAGTTATTTTTCTTTTATTAACACTGTCTATTTTCTGAATTTCATTAAACGTTAAATATTCATGGCAATCCGTTATTTGTTTAGTTAGGTTCCTGTATATAAAACTGCACACAATATTGCTTGCCGCCTCGTAATATCCTGATAAGTTTTTAGAGTTTCTTGCTTTTATAACTACTGTCGTATCAATAGCATCCTGCTTACAATAACCTTTCGGCGACAGATAATATAAGTCGGCTTTGAATGAAAAAACCTTTTGGAGATATCCATTTGTTTTAAATTGAAGGTTTGCCAGTTGTATCAATATTTTCCCTGTATCTGCAAATGAACTCACAGAATTTATGATATGACTGAATTGGCTGCTTAATGATATTTTGGGTTGAATTACGTATGAAATGAATTTACTTGCCCCGTTTTTTTCTGCTATAAACCCCAAATCTGCTGTGTCAATTCCCCGGTTATCCAAAAACTGTATAGCATTATATCTGCTATCAGAAATTTTGCCTGTAGGGGTAATTAAAAAACTGTCAACTCTTATTGTATCAACCTGTGCTACTCCATTATTGTAAACGGCAAAAAGTAAGCAAAGGGTTAATAGTATTTTGTTCATTAAAGAAAATGTTTAGTAAGCTGTTGTGTTTCCAAAGCTAATAAAAAGCTTTTAAATGGGGTAGTACCCTCGTATATAATATCTTTGCACCCCGGAAACTAACCTTGCCGGAGTTTTTTATGGCAGCACTTGAATTTACATTAGAAAAAACAGATACCGCCACCAAAGCAAGAACAGGCAAAATAAAAACGGATCATGGCGAAATAAGTACTCCTATTTTTATGCCCGTAGGCACGGTGGGCAGCGTAAAAGCAGTAACACAGCAGCAACTGCTGGAAGAAGTGCAGGCGGAGATCATCCTTGGCAATACTTACCATTTATATCTGCGCCCCGGTACCGAAATATTGGAAGCAGCAGAGGGGCTGCATAAATTCAACGGCTGGTCCAGGCCAATATTGACCGACAGCGGCGGCTACCAGGTTTTTTCGCTGGCCAACAACAGGAAAATAAATGAAGAAGGCGTGATCTTCCAATCGCATATTGACGGCAGCAAACATTTGTTTACACCGGAAAAAGTTATGGACATACAACGCAGCATCGGTGCAGATATTATTATGGCTTTTGATGAATGCCCGCCATTTCCCAGTGAGTACAGGTATGCAAAAAACAGCATGGAGCTTACGCACCGCTGGCTCGACAAGTGTATTAAACGGTTAAGTGAAACGCCTGACAGGTACGGTTATACGCAAAATATTTTCCCTATTGTACAAGGCAGCACTTATAAAGACCTGCGTACTGCATCAGCAGAATTTATTGCATCAAAAAACGCAACAGGCAATGCTATTGGTGGCCTTAGCGTGGGAGAGCCAACAGAGCAGATGTATGAGTTTACGGAATTGTGCTGCGATATTTTACCAAAACAAAAACCAAGATACCTGATGGGAGTGGGTACGCCCTGGAATATTTTGGAGTGTATTGCTTTGGGCGTAGATATGTTTGACTGTGTGATGCCAACCCGTAATGGCCGCAATGCCATGCTGTTCACCTCAAAAGGCGTGATCAATATTGACAATAAAAAATGGGAAAAAGATTTCAGTCCCATTGATGACGGTATTGATTGTGAAGTGAGCAATTATTACAGCAAGGCCTATGTAAGGCATTTGATAAAATCAAAGGAAATACTGGGGCTTACCATTGCCAGCGTGCACAACCTTGCTTTTTATTTATGGCTGGTAAAGCAGGCACGAAAACATATTGAGGCCGGCGATTTTGCAGGATGGAAAAATGAAATGGTGCCGGTAATGCAGCAGCGGCTATAAATTTTGCAGGCGGTTTGTAAAATCTATGTAAAGTCTTTTAATAAAAACTGCTCAAAAGCGTATGGCACAGTAATTGGGAAAAGAAGGAATTGATTTTTATTTTATCTTTAAAAACCAAATCAGGATATTATGAAACAACGTATTTACTTTTTTCTTTTATCTGTACTGCCGTTTGCAGCATTTGCACAAACCACTGCCCCGGCCAAGCCGCTAAACCTTCCAAAAGATGCACAGGTGGATGTAAGCATTGCAGATGCTAAAACAGGTGAATTGCTCAGCAATGAAATCATAGTGTTCAGGAGCATGGCCAATAAAACTGAGTTCCAGGGGCTTTCTGATGCCACCGGCAAATTCTCTTTACGATTGCCATCCGGTTCAAAATATGAAATATTTATACTCGGCTTCCATGACAGCACCAGCTATAATATTTTGGATATTCCTGCATTAAAGGACAACCAGTTTTATAAAAATCCATTTAAGGTGGATATACAGTTTGAACAACCCAAAGCATTTGTGCTTGACAACTGCACTTTTGAAACCGGCAAAGCAGATTTAAAACCGGAATCTTATGCTGTGCTGGATGAACTGGTGGAATACCTGAAAAGAAAGGATGATGAAAAAATTGAAATAGGCGGCCACACAGATAACGTGGGTAAGGCAGATGCCAATATGGTACTATCACAAAACCGGGCCAACACCGTAAGAGCTTATGTGCTCATGAAAGGCATCGCCCCGGAAAGGGTTACTGCCAAAGGATATGGAATGACACAGCCCATTGCTGAAAATGATACCGATGAAGGCAGGGCGCTTAACAGGCGTACCGAAGTGAAAATACTGGAGTGATTCTATCTTACTTACTATATACCAGCCCTGCAGTTTGCAGGGCTTTTTGTTAAACATTCCTGCTGTTGCGGCAGGATGTATTCTGTTGACCAATTTCAGTTAGTTTTGTGCACCAACAATGAGATTGATTGACCGCTACATACTGAAAAAATTTCTCAGCACATTTTTCTTTTGCATCCTGCTGCTTACGCTGATAGTGGTAGTAATTGATATAAGCGAAAAAACGGATGATTTTGTAAAATCAAACCTGTCTGCCTGGCGGATATTTGTTGATTATTACTGCGCCTTTATCCCAAGGATAGATGCAATGCTGTTCCCGTTATTTGTATTTCTTGCTGTAATCTTCTTCACTTCCAAAATGGCTGACCGTTCAGAAAATATTGCCATACTGAGCAGCGGTGTAAGCGTCAGCAGGTTTTTATTACCATACTGGATGGGCGGTATATTGCTTGCCTTGCTGCTGTGGGTGGGCAACCATACGGTATTGCCAAAAGCAAATAAGCAGTGGAGCAGCTTTGATGCAAAATACATTTCTGCTATGCCTGCGGGCAATAGCTCGGGGCGCAATTATTACTTCAGGATAGATTCAAATTCGTATGCCGGTATCCGTTATTTTGATACGGTAACCAAAACAGGCGGCAATTTTTTTGTGCAGAAGATACTCAATAACCAGCTGGTGTATAATTTACGAAGCGATGGCATTGCATGGGATACCGCCCAAAAAAAATGGAGGCTTACCAGTGTTGTGGAAAGAACAATTGCAGGGGATAAAGAGCAAATAAAACGCACTCCTTCTATGTTTATGGCTTATAACTTTAAGCCACGGGATTTACGGCTGGATGAATTTTTGAAAGACCGGCTTACCACTTCAGAATTGAATGAAGTGATTGCATTGTCCAGGCTCCGTGGTTCGGAAGGCATTAATGACCTGCTGGTGGAGCGCTACAGCAGGGACGCTATTCCTGTGTCGGTGCTTATCCTGACACTGATGGGTGCCATTATTGCTTTTAAAAAAGTGAGAGGAGGCAGCGGCTTTAACCTGGCTGTTGGCGTGGTGCTGAGTGTGCTGTATATTTTATTCGGACGCCTGGCAGTGGTGTTTGCCACCAAAGGCAATTTTCCTGCATTGCTGGCAGTGTGGATACCCAATATCATTTTCGGGGTGCTTACTTATTTTTTATACAGGCGGGCCGTGCGTTAAAATATTGCATTGCACTTTTCAAAAACATTTTATCTTGCCCCTCTCAATCCTTTCCTGATGTTAAAATATGGTGTGGTAACAATCCTGCTGGCAATTGCAGGAAATGTTTTTGCCCAGCGTGAGCTTATCCATGCAGCAGATCCGGCTTCCCTCCGTTCAGAAACAGTGAGCATCACTCATTTTAATGTTCCGGAAGAATATGCTTTATATGCAGGCATCCGTTTTATTGATATGCGGTATATCCAATCCTTTTCGGGGTTTATACAGCAAAATGCCAAAACGGGCTTCAGGAAAATAGCTACTGAAAAACCTTTTGACGAAGCATTGAACAGCGCTATTAAAATAAAAAAGGACTCTTCCGTTTTAAGAGACAGTGTAGTAATTGTTTTTAAAAATTTCTGGATGTGGCGCCCGGCAATAAAAGCAGAAGAAATGAATTGCCATATAAAAGCATTGTTTTTTACAAAACGCGGCGACAGCTTTTTTTTCAGGGGAAAAATGGATTCTGTTTTTAACCGGCATGCTATTATAGCCTATGAATACAAAGACCTGCCGGCGCTGTTTGTTGAAGATCTGCTCAATGCATTCTCCTTACGGAGGCACACAGCCGGCAAGTTGTATTTGCAGGATGATTTTTTTAAGCAGGCATATGCGGCAAAGCAAAACCCTGCGGACAGTATAAATGAAAACGGCGTTTTCCTGTCCTTTGGCGATTTTCTAAAAACAAAAATATATCATGCCGGGTTTTCGCTTTCACCTGTTTATGAACAGTACCGGCTTGTATTTGACAGTGAACAGGATAATAAAAATGCAGGAAAGATTTGGGGTTGCTGGTACAATGGGGAGCTGTATATTAAAAACGGCAAATACTACAGCAAAGCATTTGCTGCTGAAGGCAGCTTTTTGGTGATGGATATTCCTGTAAGCCGTAGCGAAGAAAATAAATATTCTACTCCTATGGTGTTGAATATGGAAACCGGCAGGCTGGAATAATTAACCCTTCACAATTTTATTATAGCTTGTGGCAATTCCTTTTATCAATGATGAGCTGAAGCCCTGGTGTTCCATTTCGTTCAGCCCGGCAATGGTGCAGCCTTTGGGCGTGGTTACTTTATCTATTTCTTGCTCCGGGTGGCTGCCTTTTTGCAACAATAATTCTGCGGCGCCTTTTACTGTTTGCGCAGCAATGAGGTTGGCGGTGGCTGCATCAAAGCCAATTTCAATACCACCCTGTATATTGGCCCTGATGTAACGCATGGCATACGCTGTGCCACAGGCGCCCAGTACAGTGGCCGCATCCATCAGCTTTTCATCAATCACTGCCACTTTGCCCAACGTCTCAAATAAGCCCTGTACAAAATTGATTTGTTCCGCAGCGGCATTGCTGAAGCTGAGGCAGGTCATGCTTTCCTGTATGGCAATGGCAGTGTTGGGCATGGCACGGCACACAGGTATTTTCTTTTTTATTGTTTCTGCAATATCATTTATTAATACACCGGTAACAACAGATACTAAAATATGGTTGGAGGTTAAATCTTTTTTTACATTGTTGAGCACATCTGCCACCTGGAATGGCTTGATGGCCAGAATTACCAGCTCACTGTTACGGATAGCCGCATTGTTATCGCTGGTAACCTGTACGCCCTTTTTGGCAAGTGCCTGCAGGGTGCTTGTGTTTCTTTTGGTAACAGTAATATCAGCAGGCTTGCTGAATTTGCTTTTTATTAATCCTTCTGCGATGGCAGTGCCGAGGTTGCCGCCGCCGATGATGGCAATTTTTTTGCTCATGGTTCAATGTTTTAGAGTGCGCTCAATGCCTGCTCCCCGCCATGCCCGGCTAATAAATTGCCGATGGCATTGTCATACTTTTCTTTCCATTCATCAATGCTTCCCCAGTTTTCTGCATTAATGCTGATAACACCGTTTGTTACTTTCCCTAATTTTTCAAACGGGATAGTAAGCTCATTCAAACTTTTTTCTGCTGCTGTTATATTTTCATTGCTTACACTAACCACCACACGGCTTTGTGCTTCACCAAATAAGTATGCATCTTTTCTTACAGCAGCATCGGTATTTATCTCAAAACCCAAATTGCGGTTGAAGCAGCTTTCAATCAATGTTATGAACAGTCCTCCTTCACTTACATCATGTGCAGAATTGATCAACTTATCATTGATCAATTTTTCAACTGCACCCTGTAATGCAAATTCTTCTTCCAGGTCAAAATGCGGCGCCGGGCTGTTTTCAATACCATGTATCTTGTGCAGGTATTCTGATGAATGGATATCATTCCTGCTTTTCCCAATCAATACAATGATGTCACCTGCCACTTTAAAATCCATTGTCATTTTTGCATCAACGCTGTCCATTACACCCACCATGCCAATGGTTGGCGTGGGATATACAGCACCGTCAGGTGACTGGTTGTAGAAGCTTACATTACCGCCGGTAACAGGCGTATCAAATTTGCGGCAGGCATCACCCATTCCTTTTATAGCATGCACAAATTGATAATATACTTCGGGATTATATGGATTGCCAAAGTTTAAACAATTGGTAATGCCTAATGGCTTAGCCCCACTGCAAACAATATTTCTTGCCGCTTCTGCCACGGCTATCATAGCGCCTTTGTACGGGTCGGCAAAAACATAACGGCTGTTGCAGTCTGTTGTCAATGCAAGTCCTTTATTGGTAGGTTTTGCAATTACTACGGCTGCATCGCTTGGGGCATTTGTGCTTGCTGAGCCTGTGCCTACCATGCTGTCATACTGTTCATATACCCAGCGTTTGTTGGCTATGCTGGGTATAGTAATAATCTGTTCTGCTGTTTTTGTCAGGTCTGCTGGAACAGGGGTAGCTGCAGCATCAAACTTTTTGTTTGTTTCCAGATATTTTGGTTCACTGAATTCCCTTTCATATTGAGGGGCGCCGCCGCCAAGCACTAATTCTTCTGCAGGTATGGAGGCTTCCAATACGCCATTCATATAAAATTGTAAAAGGCCATCATCCGTTACTTCGCCTATTTGGCTGCAGGGCAGGTCCCACTTTTCAAATACTTTTTTTACAATATTTTCCTTTCCTTTTTGCACCACCATCAGCATACGTTCCTGGCTTTCGCTTAAAAGCAGCTCCCATGCTTTCATATTCTGCTGCCGCATGGGCACTTTATCCAGGTCTATCTTCATTCCTGCGCCCCCTTTGGCGCTCATTTCGGCAGTGGAGCATATAATGCCTGCTGCACCCATATCCTGCATTCCTACCAATGCGTTTGTTTTAATTACTTCAAGGCAGGCCTCCAGTAATTTTTTTTCCTGGAAAGGATCGCCCACCTGCACAGCAGGCAGATCTTCCGCGCTGTCTTTAGTAATATTGGCTGAAGCAAAGGAGGCGCCGCCAATACCGTCTTTACCGGTAGCGCTGCCCACAAAAAACACTGGATTGCCTTTTACATTTCCTGAAGTGGCGGAAATAGTTTCTCCATTTTTCAGTACACCCACGCTCATGGCATTTACCAATGGGTTGGTGTGGTAGCATTCTTCAAAATAAATTTCGCCACCTACCGTAGGTACACCAAAGCAGTTGCCGTAATGGCCAATACCATGCACTACGCCTGCCAGCAAATGCTGGGTCTTGCTTTCGGTGAGTTTGCCAAAACGTAAAGAATTTAAAGAAGCAATCGGCCTGGCGCCCATGGTAAAAATATCGCGGTGAATACCACCCACACCGGTAGCTGCGCCCTGGAAAGGTTCAATGGCGCTGGGGTGATTGTGGCTTTCAATTTTAAATACTACGCCGTATCCATCACCGATATCCATCAGCCCTGCATTCTCTTCCCCGGCTTTCACCAGCATCTTCTTTCCTTCGCGGGGCAATGTTTTTAACCACTTGATAGAATTCTTATAACTGCAATGCTCACTCCACATAGCGCTGAAGCAGCACAGCTCGGTAAAATTGGGAGTGCGGCCAAGTTTTTGTTTGATGAGTTCAAATTCTTCTTCGGTAAGGCGAAGCTCCTTAGCGGTTTGTGCGGTGATTTCCATAACGATTGTAAGAGAGTGCGAAAGTACAAACTGTAATCCTTTTTGCCGGGTTATTATTTTAACTAACTTTCCCCCAATATTTTTTTCAAGTGCATTATTTCCTGTTTTTCTTCTGGTTAATTGTATTAAGCTGGTGCCTTACCAAAATAAGGTTTGTAAAAAATGCAGGGCTTAATAATAAAATTGTTATCGGCCTTTTTATTATTAAAATAATTATTGGGCTAATCAATGGATGGCTTACTGCAGGGCGCGGGAATGTGGATACGTGGGGCTATCACCGGGATGCGCTGGAAGAATACCATCTGCTTTTTACACATCCCAAAGAATATTTCACTAACCTTTTTTATACAGGATACAGCAACCGCTACGGGGGTTTTTTTCAAACACAAAACTCTTACTGGAACGATCTGAAGACAAACCTGATGGTAAAGCTTGTATCGGTGCTGCATATTTTCAGCGGGGGCAATTATTATGTTAATGTGGTGTTGTATAATTTTCTCATTTTCTTTGGTATTACCGGGTTATACAGGGTTTTTAAAGAGGTGTACAATGCCAGTACATGGCTCACGGTGGCGATGGTATTTTTATTGCCATCCGTTTTATATTACAGCAGCATTCTTCATAAAGACGGGCTGACGCTGGCTGCAGTGGGCATCATCATTTTTAATATTTATTACGGCCTGCACCAAGACGGCTTCTCTTTTAAAAGAGTGTTTTTTATTTTCTTTGTTTTTTTATTAATGTTCCTGTTGAGAAGCTATATGGTCTTTGCATTATTACCTGCACTGGCAGCGATGGTAATTTGTTATAAAAAACGCTTCAATATATTATTGGTTTTTGCGATTGTATATATGGCATCTGCAATATTATTTTTCAATTTGCAATATATTTTCCCTTCCGTCAGCCTGCCGCAATACGTGGCGCAGAAACAGGCAGATTTTATCAGCCTGAAAGGCAATACCGCCATACCTGTAAATACATTAAAGCCTTCATTTGCCAGCTATGCTGCCAATGCGCCGCAGGCGCTACAGCATAGCCTGTTCAGGCCGTCTTTTGCTGATTATAAGCTTTCCGTATTATTGCTGCCATTTACCCTGGAAATGGTTTTTTACTTCTATTTGATACTGCTTTTTTTCTATCGCCCCGGCAAAGAAACGTACCATAAGCCTTTCGTACTCTTCAGCCTCTGCTTTGCTTTTTGTTCTTTTCTTTTTATCGGGTATACCGTGCCGGTGCTGGGAGCCATTATCCGGTACCGGTCAGTTTACCTGCCTTTTCTTTTAGCGCCATTTGTTTTGCATACAAACTGGAATGCGATATTCGGCCCATTTTATAAAATTAAAAAATAATTTAATATATACTTTTTATTGGTTAATTTCTATAAAACCTGATTTATTTTTAATAATAAGATAATTTTTGAAATAATTTACCTTATTTTGTGGCCTTACCATTTTTTTAGATTTAAATTTAAGAAATATGCAATCTTTACGTTTTAAAGCTATTGACAACCTGGAAACCAGCAAGGAAGTTAATGTGAAAGGTTCATCAAAGATCACCGCCATCTTTGGTGAAAATGTATTTACACTCAAAACAGCACGCCAGTATTTAAGCGATGAGGCTTACAAAAGCTGGGTGGCTGCATTAAAAAGCGGTAAAAAAATTGACCGTGGCATTGGCAGCCAGATTGCCTCCGGCTTAAGGGCCTGGGCAGAAAACAAAGGGGTAACACATTATACCCACTGGTTTCAGCCGCTTACTGACCTGTCAGCAGAAAAACACGATTCATTCTTTACATTAAAAAGTGATGGCACCCCCATCGAAGAATTTGAAGGTGGTGCATTGATACAGCAGGAGCCCGATGCTTCTTCTTTTCCTTCCGGTGGCTTAAGGGCTACTTTTGAAGCCCGCGGCTATACAGGCTGGGACCCTTCCTCTCCTCCGTTCATTATGGAAATTGGCCAGGGCAAAACATTGTGCATCCCCACTGTTTTTGTTTCTTATACCGGTGAATCTTTAGATGCCAAAACACCTTTGATAAAAGCATTGGTGGCTTTGGATAAAGCGGCAGTGGATGTATGCCAGTATTTTGATAAAAATGTAACCAAAGTAACCGCCACCCTTGGTTGGGAGCAGGAATATTTTGTGGTGGATGCAGGCCTGGCCAATGCCCGTCCTGACATTACCATGACAGGCCGTACCGTATTTGGCCATGCGCCTGCCAAAGGCCAGCAGCTGGAAGATCATTATTTTGGTGCTATTCCTGAAAGAGTTTATGCTTTTATGAGGGATTTTGAAGAAGAAGCATATAAACTGGGTATTCCCCTGCGTACAAGGCACAACGAAGTGGCACCATCCCAATTTGAATGCGCACCGATATTTGAAGAAGCCAACCTGGCGGTTGACCACAATACTTTATTGATGGATGTGATGAGCAGGGTGGCCAAACGCCATAGCCTGAAAGTATTATTACATGAAAAACCATTTGCCGGCATCAATGGCAGTGGCAAGCACAATAACTGGAGCATTGCTACTGATACGGGCGTTAACTTATTAGCCCCCGGCAAAACGCCCAAGACCAATTTGATGTTCCTCACCTTCTTTGTGAATACTATCAAAGCGGTGCATGATTATGCGCCTTTGTTAAGGGCATCCATCGCCAGCGCCGGTAACGATCACCGCCTTGGCGCCAACGAGGCCCCGCCCGCTATCATCTCTATTTTCATTGGTAAATTCTTAACCGAAGTATTGAACCAGGTGGAAACAAGGGTAGGGGATAAATTTGATGAGCAGGATGAGGCAATGCTGAAGCTGGATATTCATAAAACGATTCCGGAATTAATGCTCGACAATACCGATCGCAACCGTACTTCTCCATTTGCTTTCACGGGCAATAAATTTGAATTCCGTGCAGTAGGCTCAGCTGCCAACTGTGCCAATGCCATGACGGTATTAAATACCATAGTGGCCGATACGCTTAAAACATTTAAGAAAGATGTGGAAGCCCTGATTGAAAAAGGAGAGAAGAAGGAAATTGCCATCATGCAGGTGATACAGAAATATGTTGTAGAAAGCAAAGCCGTATTGTTTGAAGGCGATGGCTACAGTGATGAATGGGCTGCAGAAGCTGCCAAAAGAGGATTGCCCAATGTAAAAACAACACCGCTGGCATTGGACGCTTATGTGACCGCACAGGCCAAAAAGCTGTTTGAAAGCAATGAGGTATATAACCATGCAGAACTGGAGGCAAGGCATGAAATAATGCTGGAAGCTTACATTAAAAAAGTACAGATAGAAGCAAGGATCATTGGTGAGCTGGCTACTTCTGTTATCCTGCCTTCTGCTATAAAATACCAGAATGTGCTGCTCGAAAATATCAGGGGGCTTAAAGAAGCAGGACTTGATGAGAGCGGCTATGCAAGCCAGTTAGCTATTCTTAAAGACATCAGCAAGCACATCGGCGCCATGAGCGAAGGTGTAAAAGCAATGATAGAAGAAAGGAAAAAAGCCAACGAAATAGGCGATACCAGGGAAAAGGCCATTGCTTATTGCGATAAGGTAAAAGGCAAATACTTTGATGATATCCGCTATCATGTAGATAAGCTGGAACTGGTGCTGGATGATACTTACTGGCAACTGCCCAAGTACAGGGAAATGCTGTTTTTAAGATAAAGGTTCAAAAGGTTTCATAGGTTCCAAATGTTCAAAGGGCTCAAACAACTTTTCCTGAACCTTTTGA
The DNA here is from genome assembly GCA_048498115.1 of Bacteroidota bacterium. Classification (GTDB taxonomy): domain Bacteria; phylum Bacteroidota; class Bacteroidia; order Chitinophagales; family Chitinophagaceae; genus Ferruginibacter. The sequence goes on from JBEHYP010000031.1 coordinate 30,535, forward strand.
ACATCTTAAACCTTTGGAACTTCTCAAAATAGCTGGCAAGCAATCGTAAACATCCCGGTCCACTTTGGTGGCCGGGATTTTTTTGCGGAAAAATTTTGTTCACATATTAAAGAATGAGTTGGTAAGTTACAAAAATTGAGTATATTGCGGCGTGATTATGCACGTTTATTGCTAAATCCTTTGAAGCCCGCAGCAATTTCTATTAAAGACAATCACTTTCCCTACCTCTCAAAGAAAATCATTTTGAACTGACGTAAACCCGTTTGGGGTTATACAGTTGCTTATAAATTTAAGCTATTATCTTATGGTAAGGCTTTGTTTATAAAATATATGATAATAAAAACTGATTCAAATCGTTTATAATTCGTTTTAGCTGTTGTTAATGCTGATTGATAAATACCCGGAATAAATAAGTTAAACCAAGTAATAACACATTAAATAAACCAATATGAAAATTGCTGCACTAAGCAAACAAAGAGGCCTTGCTATTCAAGCGTCTCATACATCCTTTAGCTCTTTTATACTAACAATCTTTTTTGTAGTGGCCCTTTGTTCTGATGTAGCCGGACAAAAAACGTGGGATGGTTCTTCCAGTAGCAACTGGAATACAGCGGCCAACTGGTCACCAAGCGGTGTGCCCACAAGTGCAGATGATGTGACTATCCCCAATAATTTTGATGTTACCGTCAACACTGCAGCAGTTTGTAAATCGCTTACCATTCAGGGAGGTAACCAGGGTAACACTATCACCATTGGTGCCAATTCAATAACCGTTTCAGGAGCAGTTTCTATCGGGGCGGGTACAGGAAACAATGATGATAAGCTAATTACTATCACTACAGGAAGTCTTACCTGCACCGGGATTACTGTTACAGGTACCGGTGGCACAAACAGGAATTCCGGCGTTACCGTTTCCTCTACCGGAACTGTTACTGTATCAGGCAGCATTACAATGGGCGATGCTAACGACATTATTACTTTTGGTAATGCGGCCGGTACGTTAAAGATAGGTAATACAATGACGGGAGGTACTTTTACGGCAGGTAACAGTACTGTTCAATATTATGGCGATGGCACTAACGGTACTACGGCAGACCAAACCATTGGCGCCTATACTTATTACAACCTGCAAACACTGGGCAGCGGTATCAAATCGCTTACAGGTAACAGGACAATCAATAACAGTTTGAATATAGGCAGCGGCACTACTTTGGATCTTTCCACTTATACTGCCAACAGGGCCACAAGCGGTACCGGGCCATTAACTGTAGCAGGTACTTTGCAGGTGGGGGGAACAAATAATTTTCCTTCCAATTATACCACAATGACAATGACGGGTGGAACGGTAAAATATGATAATACTACAGGTGGTCAGACCATTGCTTCCGGCCCGAACTATAATATACTTACGCTTTCCAATACCAGCGGCACACAAACGGCAGCAGGCAATATTTCTGCGGCCACTTTAAATACTACTGCAGGGGGAACCTTTAACCTTGGTACGAACACCCTTACCGTAACCAATGTTACCAACGCAGGAACAATACGCACTCAAAACACCGGTGCTGCTCCTGTATCAACCGGTAAAACATGGGGCGGCACAGTTCAATATGATGCTGCTGCAGGCGGACAAACGGTATCAACCGGCACTTATGGCACGCTTACACTTTCCAATACGAGCGGCACGCAAACCGCCGGAGGCGCTGTTGCAGCAACTACTTTAAATACCACAGCCGGCGGTACGTTTAATTTGGGTACCAATGCCCTTACCGTAACGAACGTTACCAATGCAGGAACCATCAGAACGCAAAATACCAGCATTACTCCCCTTTCAACCGGTAAAACATGGGGGGGCACTGTACAGTACGATGGCGCAGGGCAAACCGTGGTATCGGGTAATTATACAACTTTAAACCTGGCTGGCAGTGGCACCAAAGCTTATGCTGCGGCCATACCGGTTAGCGGTGCTTTATCAATAGCTACGGGAGTAATTGCAAATCTCGGCTCATTTACATCTTCAGCTAATACACTTTCGTTAGGTGGTAATGGAACTGCTGCGGGTTCATTTGGCAGCACTGCTTCTCCGGCCACTCATCAAAACAATACATTTTTTACTGCTGCTTCCACTGGCATAATAAATGTTGCTGCAGGTAGCTGCAGCATTTCAATCACACTGGGTACGATTCCTGCAGTTTGTGAAACTGCAAGCTCTTTTGCTGTGCCTTATACAGGTACAACAGGCGGACCAAATTTATACAGCCTTTCAGGTACAGGTATCACAGCAGTGACGAATGCAGGCTTGCCCGCCTCGCCTGTAACGGCAGATTTTGCTACTACCGGTACACCGCCTTCTAATTCATTTGTAATTACAGTGGCAAACAGTAATACGGGTTGCGTGTCATCTAATGTAAATGGATCAGTAACGGTAAATACAGCGCCGTCAGCAAGCGGAACAGGCAGTCAAACTATTTGTTCAAACGGCTCTGCAACAGTAAGTGGCATTACAGCCGGCAATGGTACGATATCATGGAGTGAAAATGGTGTCGGTTCTATTACGGCAAACGGCACTACCGCTACACCGACTTATACAGCGGCAGCAGGTGATGCAGGAAATACAGTTACCTTAACCATGACTGTTGCCAACAATCCCTGCCCGATAGCACAGGCCACTTACACCGTCAACGTAAATGCCCAGCCACAAATATCATCTGTGCCCAACAGTTCACTTTGCACGGGCGATGTTGGCCAGCTTACGGTTACCACCAGCGCAGGCACAGGGCCATTTACGGTGATATATAACCCCGGCGCTGTTTCAGAAACCGGCGTGGTAAGCGGTACGCCGTTTGATGTTACGCCCAATCCCGGCAGCACAACAACTTATACTATTACTTCTATTACTGATGCCAATGGCTGCGTAAGAACAACCGGCTTTACAGATAATACAGCAACAATTACAGTTAATGTAACAGGCACATGGATTGGTACTACCAGTGACTGGTTCACGCCATCCAACTGGTGTGGCGGTGTTGTGCCTACAGCAGCTACCGATGTGGTGATACCATCGGGTGGCACACAACCTGTTATTGCCGGGCCGGGTGCAGTTTGTAATAATATAATGATTAATGCAG
>JBEHYP010000032.1:0-33652 GCA_048498115.1 Bacteroidota bacterium
GACCAATAATAATTTCGGCTGCATCGTTACAGAAAGCGGCCAATCGTATACATGGATAGAAAATGCACATGAGCTAAGGTTGACGCCCTGGAACAATGACCCTGTGTGCGACCTGCAGGGAGAAGCATTTTATATACGGGACGAAGAAAGCAGCACCTTTTGGTCAGCAGCGCCCCTGCCCTGCCGCAGCGCTTTGCCTTACACCGTAAAACATGGTTTTGGCTACAGCCATTTTCTTCATGCACAAAACGGCATCAGCTCCGATATGTGTATGTTCACACATTTAAGAGAGAACATCAAATTCATTTCAATCAAAATAAAAAATCATTCTAACCGCAGCAGGAAAATTTCTGTTACAGGATATATTGAATGGGTGTTGGGCGACCTGCGTTCAAGAAGTATCATGCATGTGATAACAGAAGCCGATACCGGCAGCGGCGCCATACTGGCAAGCAACCGGTACAATACAGCATTAGATAATAAAGTGGCATTTTTTGATACGGACGACCTTAACAGGAATTACACAACAGACCGGAGTGAATTTATCGGCAGGAACCGCACCCTCGCAAATCCCGATGCTATGAAACGGGCAAGGCTTTCAGGAAGAACAGGCGCTGCGCTTGATCCCTGCGCTGCCATACAGGTGATGGTGGAACTGGCAACCGGTGAAGAAAGGGAAATTATTTTCAGGCTGGGCATAGGCAATAACAGGGATGAAGCGCTTACGATGATAAGAAGGTTTGAAGGAAAAATTGCAGCGCAGGATGCACTGAATGAAGTAAAAAATTACTGGGCAAAAACATTAAACGTTATTCAAATCAACACACCCGATGAGGGCCTTAATTTTTTATCAAACGGCTGGCTCAATTATCAAACGCTGGCAAGCCGCATCTGGGCAAAGAGTGGTTTTTATCAATCGGGCGGTGCTTTTGGTTTCCGTGACCAGTTGCAGGATGTGCTTTCATTGATGCATGCAGAACCGGTGCTGGCAGCAAAGCAAATTTTATTATGCGCTTCACGCCAGTTTAAAAAAGGCGATGTGCAGCACTGGTGGCACCCGCCCATGGGCCGCGGGGTACGCACCACCTGTTCGGATGATTATTTATGGCTGCCTTATGTTACCAGCCGCTATATTGAGCATACCGGTGATGCTGCTATTCTTAATGAGCAGGTGCATTATCTCGAAGGCAGGTCGCTGGGTGCAGGCGAAGAATCTTATTACGACCTGCCCATCCGCTCCGATGAATCAGGCAGCCTGTACCAGCATTGCGTAAAAGCCATACAAAACGGCCTTGTGTTTGGCGAACATGGTTTGCCGTTGATAGGCTCCGGTGACTGGAACGACGGCATGGATAAAGTAGGCGAACACGGCAAAGGCGAAAGTGTATGGCTTGCTTTCTTTTTGTATGATATTCTTTTACGCTTCAGTGAAACAGCTTCCTTACAAAATGATATTGCTTTTGCCACGCAATGCAAAGAGCAGGCAGCGGTGCTCAAAAAAAACATACGGGAACATGCCTGGGACGGCGAATGGTACAAGCGTGCTTTTTTTGACGATGGCACGCCGCTTGGCTCTTCTGTAAATGATGAATGTAAAATTGATTCCATTGCACAAAGCTGGTCGGTGCTGTCAACCGCCGGCGAAAAACCGATGGCTGCAATGGCAATGGATTCTGCCTACAAATACCTTGTGAAAAAAGAAGACGAAATAATTCAATTGTTTTCTCCGCCGTTCGATCATTCTGCCATGAATCCCGGCTATATCAAAGGCTATGTGCCCGGCGTAAGGGAAAACGGGGGGCAATATACCCATGCAGCGGTATGGCTTACGATGGCCTTTGCTGCTATGGGGGATAAAAAACGCACCTGGGAATTGCTTGATCTCATCAATCCTGTTAACCACGGAAAAAATGCAGCCGATGTAAATATTTATAAAGTGGAGCCTTACGTGATTGCAGCCGATGTGTATGCACAGCCATTGCACAAAGGCCGCGGCGGATGGACATGGTACACCGGCTCTGCCGGCTGGATGTACCAATTAATTACAGAATGGTTCATTGGCATCAGGCGCAGGGGCGATGCGCTTTATTTTGCTCCCTGCATTCCGGCAGAATGGCCTTCTGTAAATATCCGATACCGTTTTGGCGATACCATTTACAATATTACTTACGAGCAAAAGCCCGGCGCCGGCACCATGCAATTATTGGTAAATGATATTGAGCAGCACCAGCCTTTCATTACTTTAAAAGACGATGCGGCAGAGTATGAAGTAAAGGTTATTTTATATCATGAAATGCTGACAGAAGCAGCGGCGGTGATGTAATAAATTTTGTACGCAAATATTTTTTTTGTTTCCGATTCGGCAATTCCAGCGGGCTTTTCAGGAAGTTTTAAAAAAAGTGAAAAAAAAAATTGAGAAACCGAAGAGTTGCATATATATTTGCAACCGATTAGTTTCATTAAAAGAACAGACGAAATGCGCAGAGACATTTTTCAGGCAATTGCGGACCCGACAAGAAGGGCAATTATTGCTTTGATTGCATTACAGGCAATGACGCCAAACGCCATTGCCGAAAATTTCAACACTACCCGTCAAGCGGTTTCAAAACATTTACGTATCCTGGCAGAGTGTGAATTGGTAAAACAGGAATACCAGGGCAGAGAAATTTATTACTCTCTTGAAATTGACAAAATGAAAGAGATTGACAAATGGCTAGACCAGTATAGAAAAATCTGGGAAACCCAATTTAATCAATTAGATAATTTATTATCAACAATTAAAAAAAATAAAAAATGAACAACTTACTATTTGATTTTACGGTTGACAAAGCAACAAAAACAGTATTCGTAACAAGAGAATTTGAAGCCGGCCTTTCATTGGTTTGGGACGCATTTACCAAACAAGAGCTGCTTGACCAATGGTGGGCGCCAAAGCCTTTTGCATCAAAAACAAAATTTATGGATTTCAAAGTTGGCGGAAGAAGATTTTATGCTATGGTAGGCCCCGAAGGACAAGAGCACTGGGCAATCCAGAAATATACTTCCATTAGCCCGAAAACCAATTTCAAATATTTGAATGCTTTTGCAGACAAAGATGAAAACCCTCAATTGCCGGGTTCTGATTGGGATCTTAATTTCAGCGAACAAAACGGTGTAACAAAAGTCAGCATTATTATTTACAATGATTCTCTTGAACGCATGGAAAAAATGATTGAAATGGGCTTCAAAGAAGGATTTACCGCGACATTGAATGAGCTGGGAGAACTATTAAATCATATAAAAAAATGAAAATAAAAAAGGGTAAAATCCAATTTCCTGCAGCAATGTTATTGATTGCAATTATGTTTGCTGCCTCTTCTTTAAATGCACAGCAAATTACACCTGTAAGCAGTGGATACGCTCCTGTTAATGGCATCAAAGTGTATTATGAAGTATATGGCGAAGGCCGGCCTATCATTTTATTACATGGTGCATTCTATACAATTGGCATGAATTGGGGGGAACTGATTCCCGAACTGTCAAAAACCAGGCAAGTAATTGCCATTGAAATGCAGGGGCATGGGCATTCACCATTTTCGGAAAGAAAATTAGATATTAACATGCTGGCAAGCGATGTCGTTAAAGTAATGGATTACCTGAAAATAGGCAGTGCTGATGTAGCAGGATACAGCATGGGTGGGTCAGTGGCTTACCAGTTTGCAGTACAATATCCTAAACGCTTAAGAAAATTAGTAATCATTTCTTCTACTTATAAAACCAGTGGCTGGCTGCATGTAGTAAACGATGGCCTTAAAAATTTAAAGCCAGAAATTTTTGATAACACTCCATTGAAGGCCATGTACGATTCTGTGGCACCTGATAAAACAAAATGGACAAAATTCTTAATCCAAATGTTTGCTTTTTCTGGTGTGCCGTTCAATGTTGGTGACGCTAATATTTCTAAAATTTCTGCACCTGTATTAATAATAGCAGGCGACAATGATGGACTGGATAAAATAGAGCTAATGAAAACATATGAATTACTGGGTGGTGGTATTGCTGCAGATTTGAGCCCAATGCCAAAATCACAATTAGCAATAGTGCCTTCACAAGGGCATGTTAGCCTAATGATGCAGACACAAACTATACTAAGCTACATGACAAATTTTTTGAAATAAATATAATCGTATAATAACGCGTTTTCAAAGCCCAGGCTTCAATAAAAAAATCAGTGCCCGGGGATGTGCTTTTTTTTGACAAAATAAATGTAGTGATGAAGACAGCGTAGTCCGGCAACTTGCCCCGGTGAAGGATCGACAGCGGAGATGGAGACGAACATGATACCAAAAAACAAAAAAGCGGTCCCAGAGGGCCGCTTTCGTTTTATCCAAACAGATTTTCTTAGTAACCCATTCCACCCATATCAGGTGCGCCACCATGTGCATGAGGGGCTTCCTCTTTTGGCTTGTCAGCAACCACAGCTTCTGTAGTCAATAACATACCTGCAATAGAAGCAGCATTTTCCAAAGCCACACGGCTTACTTTGGTTGGGTCTATCACACCGGCTTTAAAGAGGTTTTCATACGTTTCAGTCCTTGCGTTGAAACCATAATCGCCTTTGCCTTCTTTAATTTTCTGCACTACGATAGAACCATCAATACCTGCATTGGAAGTCAATGTGCGGATTGGCTCTTCCAAAGCCCTGCGAACGATGGCAACACCTGTTTGCTCGTCAGCGATCTGGCCTTTTACTTTTGCCTCCAGCGCTTCAATAGCACGGATATAAGCCACGCCACCGCCGGGTACAATACCTTCTTCCACCGCAGCCCTTGTAGCATGCAGCGCATCATCTACACGGTCTTTCTTTTCTTTCATTTCCACTTCAGTAGCAGCACCTACGTACAGTACTGCAACACCACCTGCCAGTTTAGCTAAACGTTCCTGCAGTTTTTCCCTGTCGTAATCAGAGGTTGTATTTTCTACCTGTGCTTTTATCTGGTTCACCCTTGCCTGGATATCAGCTTTTTTGCCCTTACCGCCAACAATGGTTGTATTGTCTTTATCAATGGTTACTGAAGCCGCCTGGCCCAAAGTAGTCAGGTCAGCGCCTTCTAATTTATGGCCGAGCTCTTCGCTCACTACAGTACCGGCAGTAAGGATAGCGATATCGGTCAGCATTTCTTTCCTGCGGTCGCCAAAGCCGGGGGCTTTTACAGCAGCCACTTTAATAGTGCCACGTAATTTGTTTACCACCAATGTTGCCAGTGCTTCGCCTTCCAAATCTTCTGCAATGATTAAAAGAGGACGGCCGCTTTGTGCTACTTTCTCCAAAATATGAAGGATGTCTTTCATTGCAGAAATCTTCTTATCATAGATAAGGATATAAGGGTTCTGCAATTCAGCTTCCATTTTTTCGCTGTTGGTTACAAAGTAAGGAGATACATAACCACGGTCAAATTGCATACCTTCTACTACTTCTACAGTAGTATCGGTGCCTTTTGCTTCTTCCACGGTGATAACGCCTTCTTTGCCTACTTTACCGAAAGCTTCAGCTATCAGTTTACCGATGGTTTCATCGTTGTTTGCAGAAATAGTAGCAACCTGCTGGATCTTTTTGCTGTCGTTGCCAACAGTTTGAGATTGCCCTTTCAGGTTTTCAACTACCAGGCCTACAGCTTTGTCAATGCCACGTTTTAAATCCATCGGGTTGGCCCCGGCAGCCACCATTTTCAAACCTTCGCTGATGATAGACTGCGCCAGTACAGTAGCGGTAGTGGTACCGTCACCTGCAATATCAGCAGTTTTGCTGGCCACTTCTTTCACCATCTGGGCGCCCATGTTTTCAATAGCATCTTCCAGTTCAATTTCTTTTGCAACAGTTACACCGTCTTTGGTTACCTGTGGTGCACCAAATTTTTTCTCGATTACTACGTTGCGGCCTTTGGGGCCAAGGGTCACTTTTACAGCGTTGGCCAGTGTGTCCACGCCTTTTTTCATTTTATTTCTTGCTTCAATATCGAAGTATATCAGCTTTGCCATGTTTTGAAGTATTTAGTATTGAGTGGTTAGTAGTTAGTCTATCCACCCGAAGTTTATAAATATGAAAAAGTTTAAATTTTGCAGACAGCAGCTAACTACCCACTACTGCCTGCTTTGTACTATACTATCGCCAGGATATCGCTTTCCCTCATTATAAGGTACTCGTCTCCTTCTATTTGAATTTCAGTGCCGGCATATTTGCCATACAAAACAGTATCACCTGCTTTTACGGTAACAGGCTCGTCTTTTTTACCGGGGCCTGCAGCTATTACAGTGCCGCGCTGGGGTTTTTCTTTAGCCGTGTCGGGGATGATAATACCACCGGCAGATTTTTCTTCGGCAGCTGCCGCTTTCACAATTACCCTGTCATGCAAAGGGGTAATGTTTACTTTTTTAGCCATAATCTTATAGATTTTTGTTAGTTTGATGAATAAAAAGGCCTGCAAATGTAGGCATCTGCCACCAACCAAATCCATACCAACCGCAGAAAATCCGAATTGTTGTCAGTAAGTTAATTCAAGGGCTGTCAGGGTTGCGACAATTTTTCATTTGGAAAAGAGCTGTGGGCATTCCGGCAGCCACGGGCTCGTAGCTCACCCTATCAGCTCATAGCTTAAATTCACCTACATTTGCACCCTGAAAAAGAATAAGGGATGATAAGCAGGAGAAACATACGGGTAAAAGTGATGCAGGCGCTTTATACGTCAGACAGCATAAGCAAGGAGGTAAGCGTGGCCGAAGCCCAAAAAATGCTGAAAAAACAGTTTGAATTGTCAAGGGCTTTGTTTGTATACCTTACTTATTTTCTTACCGAAGTAGCCCGCTACGCTGAAAAAGATTCCATCAAAAGAGCAGGCAAGCACTTGCCTACGGCAGAAGATCTTAATATCAATACTAAAATTGCCGGTAATGAACTGCTCTGGAAAATATTGGAAGATCCGGCCTATAAGGCTGCAGTGGCAGAATTGAAGCCCCGGCATATCATTGATGAAGACCTGCTGAAAAAAACCTACGAAGCGCTTACACATACGGAAGAATACAGGGATTATATCGGCGTACCGGCAAGGGATAAAAAATCGGAAAGAAGCATATTAGAATTTATTTTTACCGACCTGATGCTGCCCAATGAAAATTTCACCAATCATATTGAAGAAAATTTCATTAACTGGGATGATGATGCCACGATGATGAACATGCTGGTGCAGAATTTCCTGCAAAAGCCGCATCATGTAAATTTCAATGAAATGGCAAGCAGGGACAAAATGGAATTTGCCGAAACCCTTTTGCAAACGGTGATCGAGAAAAAAGAGGTAAGTATGGAACTGCTGAAGCCCAAATTGAAAAACTGGGATGCGGAGCGTATTGCAGCGCTTGACCTCATTATTATCCAGATGGGCATTTGCGAATTTTTATATTTTGACACTATCCCTACCAAGGTTACCATCAACGAATATATTGACCTGGCAAAAGAATACAGCACGCCGCAAAGCGGGCAGTTTATCAACGGCATCCTTGACAATATTCACAAGGAACTGACTGCTGAAGGAAAAATCCACAAACGAAACTTTAAGAACAGTACTTTGTAAATGGATAATCCCGGAGTTATCAGGGAGATATTATTTAAAATGATTAACGCAGATGAAGAAGAGCATTTTATTTTTTGTGGCAGCAGCAAGCTTTACCGGTTGTGATGTACGAAGGAACGATAAGATCACTGACGATATTGGCCTGAAAGAAGAAAAAGAAAAAAAAGAACTGGCGCACAGGCGGGAAGAAGCGATGAAAGATTCCACCACAGTGCAACTGATAGACAGCGTCTATAACTTTGGCACTATTACTTCCGGCGCAAAAGTGGAACATAGCTTTACATTTAAAAACACCGGCGATAAAGCATTGGTGATAGCCGATGCCCATGCAAGCTGTGGCTGCACGGTACCGGAAAAGCCTGAAAAGCCAATACTGCCCGGCGAAATTGGAGAAATAAAAGTGGTGTTCAACAGCCAGGGCAAGGAAGGGCACCAGGAAAAAGACATCATTGTTAACTCAAACGTAAAGCCGTTTTTCGGCAATCTTAAGCTGACAGGTGAAGTAAAAAAACAGTAACAACATTTTTTAATAATCAATAATACACACATGCAACTACCCGGAATTTTATTAATGATGGACCCTCAGGGAAAAGGCAGCAGCAGTTTTTCGCTCATTTTTATGGGATTGATGATACTGGTGTTCTGGCTGTTTATGATCCGTCCGCAGGCTAAAAAAGCAAAGCAGCAAAAAACATTCATCAGCGACCTGAAAAAAGGCGATAAAGTGGTGACCATTGCAGGCATCCACGGCGTGATTAATAAAGTGAATGAGGACGGTACTATCAGCCTTGAGGTAAGCCCCGGCAGCTATTTAAAGATCGAGAAAAGCACTATCAGCATGGAAATGAGTGCGGCGCTGAACAAAGCTGTTGACACCAAATAATTTTGTTAGCAAAAATAGGTTAGCCACGAATTACACAATTAACACCAATAAAAACTTTCGTGAAGATTCGTGTAATTCGTGGCTTTCTTTAATATAGAAACAATATGCTGAGAGTAGGCATCACAGGCGGCATCGGCAGCGGAAAGACCACTGTTTCAAAAATATTTGAAGTGCTGGGTGTGCCTGTGTACTATGCCGATGATGCTTCCAAAAGGCTAATGAATGAAAATGAAGAGCTGAAACAATTATTGCAACAGCATTTTGGAAAAGAGACTTATACTAATGGTGAATTAAACAGGAAGTACCTCTCTTCTATTGTCTTCAACAACCCTTCTAAGCTGGCATTGCTTAATTCCATTGTTCACCCTGCCACCATCAAAGATGCAACAGAATGGATGCAAAAACAAACAGCTCCCTACACCATTAAAGAAGCAGCATTGATCTTTGAAAGCGGTTCACAGGCCGGGCTTGATAAAGTGATTGGGGTGTACGCCCCTGCCGCAATGAGGATCAGCAGGGCAATGCAAAGAGACAATATTTCCCGTGAAGAAGTCATCAGCCGTATGAGCAAGCAAATTGATGAAGCAATAAAAATGCGTTTATGCGATTACGTTATCACCAACGATGAACAGGAATTGCTGGTGCCGCAGGTATTGAAACTGGATGCTGCATTCAGGGGAATTATTTCATCTTCATAGTGGCATAATAGGGGCTATCGGGGTTAATGTCCATTTTCTGGTTTTTCATGTCCAGCACCACATCCATATCTTCCATCGGGATAGCACCTAATAAAACTTCGGTGTCCTTTGTGGCAACAGCAAAGCAAACTGTTTGCCTGTTTTTAAAATTAATCCATACAGGGCCTACTACGGGCATTTTTGCAGCAGACCCATCTGCCATTCTGAATTCCCTACTTTCAATTTCAGGCAAATCCAATTGGCTGGCCACATGTTCCGGCACTGCTAACATAAAAGCACCGCTATCACACATCGCATTTACCGAAAGGCTTTTCACCTCACTTTCATGCAATACCCCTTTTTTTACCAAAGCCACATCGTTGGCATTTTTCAATGTAATGTCTGCATAAATAATTCCCATAATGCTAAAGTTACAAGAAATATTTTTAAAAAATCATTTCAATTTCCCCAATGCCACTTTAATCCTTTCCCATGCCCTTTCAATATTCTGCATACTGTTGGCAAAAGAAAAACGTACGCAGTTGGGCTCACCAAATGCCTCTCCCATCACAGATGAAACGTGTGCTGTATTGAGCAAATACATGGAAAAATCTGCAGAGTTTGTAATGGTGGTTTCGCCATCGCTTTTGCCATAATAATAACTCACATCAGGGAAAATATAAAAAGCCCCTTCCGGCGCAAAACATTTAATGCCGGGAATATCTTTAACCAGCTCCAGCACCCTGGCCCTTCTTCTTGCAAATTCTTCAGCCATTTCTTTTGAAGGCCTCAGATCGGTAGTAAGTGCTGCCACTGCCGCTTTTTGAGTAATAGAACAGGTGGCGCTGGTGAATTGGCCCTGTAATTTTTCACAAGCTTTTGCTATTTCAATGTTGGCAGCAATGTAGCCAAGGCGCCAGCCCGTCATGGCAAAGCCTTTACTTAAACCGTTAACTACAATCACCCTCTCTTTTAAATCCGCAAATTGTGCAATGCTCTCATGCCGGCCCACAAAATTGATGTACTCGTAAATTTCATCAGCAATGATATAAATGTTGGGATGCTTCCTGAACACTTCTGCCAAGCCTTCCAATTCAGCTTTGCTGTACACTGCACCTGAAGGGTTACAGGGTGATGAAAATAAAAATGCTTTTGTTTTGGGAGTAATGGCAGCTTCCAGTTCTTCCGGCGTTATCTTAAAGCCACTTTCTAATGTGCTGCGTATCTCCACTACTTTTCCCCTGGCAATTTTTACCAGTTCAGAATAAGTAACCCAATAAGGTGTAGGGATTACTACTTCATTCCCTTCATCCACCAATGCCAGGATCACATTGGCCAAGCTTTGCTTGGCACCGGTGGAAGCAATAATATTTTCCGGCTTATAATCAAGATCGTTATCTCTTTTTAATTTGGTACAAACAGCTTCCCTCAAATCTAAAAAACCGGGTACCGGTGTATAGTGGCTCCAGTTATCATTAATAGCTTTAATGGCAGCATCTTTAATATGCTGCGGTGTATCAAAATCAGGTTCTCCAAGACTAAGGTCGATTACATCAATTCCTTTGGCACGGAGTTCACGGCCCAGCTTAGCCATTTTAAGCGTTTCCGGCTCAGCAAAGCGGTCTAACAAAGAGGATAACTGCATACGTTGATTTTTTGAGGGGCAAAAGTAAATCAAATCAACCGCTTTTATTATTTCATTATTAAGAAATTTATTGCCAATGCAGCCTGATAACTCCTTTGCAGGGAATTGCTTAGATTTGCCATAACGGTTGTAATTTATTTATCCTGCTTTCAGGGCATTGCACAAATGCTTACTAATCCCACTCTGTTAGCGGCTTTTAAACTCTTTTATGAAGAATATCAAATTAATTGAAGTGCCAAGCGAAATTGGCGCAGGCACCAGGGGTGCAAGCCTCGGCATAGATGCAATTAAAATTGCGGCGCTGGATTTTATGAGCAATTTCTTTGTTCATTTCCCATCCGAAAAGATACCGGTGGAAAACCAATTGCTGTTTGAGCCCATTCAGTCTCCTTATGCAAAGCGTATACACGGCATGGTGAGTATATATGAACGAGTGGGAAAAGCAGTTTGCGACACCATTAAAAATCATTTTTTTCCCGTAGTGCTCAGTGGCGACCACGCCACCGCCGGCGGCACCATTGCAGGCATTAAAATGGCAAAGCCCAAAAGCAAGCTGGGTGTAATATGGATAGATGCCCATGCTGACCTGCATACCCCTTACACCACTCCTTCGGGCAATTTGCACGGCATGTGCCTGGCTACTGCCATTGGTGAAGACAATATCGAATATAAAGTGCACGAACTTGATGAAAAAACAAGCAAGATGTGGGAACAGCTGAAGCAGCTTGGGAAAATTTATCCAAAAGTATTGCCCGAAGACATTGTGTTCATTTCCCTCAGGGATTATGAAAAAGAAGAAAAAGGGTTGATTGAAAAATACGGCATTAAGATAATCACCACCAATGAAGTACGGCGCAATGGAGCTGAAAATGTAAGCCGTAAGGTATTGCGCTATCTCGGCGACTGTACAGATATTTATGTAAGCTTTGATGTGGACAGCCTTGATTCTGCCATTTCAAAAGGTACGGGTACGCCGGTAAGCAACGGGCTCAAAGAAAGGGAAGCCGAAGACCTTATCAGTAAATTTATGCAAAACAGGAAAGTGTGCTGTTTTGAAATCACCGAAGTGAATCCCACCCTTGATAAAGAAAACCTGATGGCGGAAATTGCCTTTAATATTTTGCAAAGGAGCGTGAATGTGCTGATGATGAACTGATAATTTAGAAAGGAGATTTAAAGACCTCCTGTTACCATTCACAACCTATGCTGTAGGTACCTACATATTTCAATTGCAGGCCACAAATAGTTATGGTGAAACAGATTTGGATACTACATCAGTTTTGTGTTACCACCCTCTGCTGAAAGCCTTACACTACAGCCTGCCAAATCCATTTGAAGGATCAATAATGACTAATAATCCCACAACATGGCAGTCGGGAGGAACACAAATTTTTGTAGAAGCCTGGACAATTTTTGGCGATTTTTTCAAAGTGAGATGTGCACTAAAATTTGATTATTCTGCATTGCCGCCTGATGCTGTAATAGACAATGCTACTTTGTATCTCTATTCTGATCCCTATCCGCTAAATGATAACCAGGTGGACGCACAGGATGGTACGAATAACGGATTTCACATTAAAAGACTAACTAGTGCATGGGCCAGTTATACATGGGATAACCCACCAACAAGTACTGACATAAATGCTGTAGCAGTGCCTCAAAGTGCCTCCAAAACTGAAAATGTAATTGCCAATGTTACCAACCTTGTAAAAGATCAATGGCTCAATGGCAACAATGGCTTTTTTATGGCATTGGATAATGAAGTGACATATAATATCAGACAGTTTGCTTCAAATTACGTTAGCGATACTTCTTTGCATCCCAAATTGGTTATTAATTACCATCGATAGTACATACAGGCATAATATCTGCCACAAAGGCCAGAAAGCGTAAAATAAGACCCCGCGGCATAATAACTGCGGGGTTTTATATTCCCTTCCATTTTCATATTAGATAGCATCATTAAAGCAGAACCAATAATTTATTAATACATTTGCATAGCTCTAAATAAGAAGTAATGTATCTAAAGTACTTTTTCATCCAAAATATAAAAGCGCTGTTTTCCTTTCTGAGGTTGCATGTTTTATTTATGCCATTTGCTGGCCTGTTTCGTAACCTTGCCTATCTTTCAATGCAATCAAAATGGATAAGCCAAAACAAAAGAATTGCATACAACGATTTTTTTACATGGAACAGAAGCAGGGACAAAAGATTAAACCTTTATGCATATTTGAATGAAAATTTTATTAAAGACAACCCCATCAATTATCTTGAATTCGGAGTTGCCAACGGAAGCTCATTTTACTGGTGGCTTGAAAATCATAAAAGCCCTTCATCTAAATTTCATGGGTTTGATACTTTCAGCGGGCTGCCGGAAGATTGGGGGCATTTCAAAAAAGGTGAAATGAACAATGGCAACGAAGTGCTAAAAACAAGTGATACAAGAGCTTACTTTTACCAGGGGCTCTTTCAGCAAACATTACCCGGCTTTCTGAAATCGTTTAAAAACGATACACTTACTGTAATACATATGGACGCAGATCTTTATTCTTCTACCTTATATACACTGACCTGTTTTGCTCCTTATCTTAAAAAAGGGGACATCATTTTCTTTGATGAATTTTGTGTTCCAACGCATGAGTTCCTTGCAGTGAAAAATTTTACAGAGTCCTATTACATAAATTTAAAACCAATAGCAGCTTCAAATAACTATTTATTTACGGCTTTTCAAGTTTGTTAACATGCCCGGCAACACCAAAGACATCATCGCCACTTCCATTTCAGTAAAACAACAGTTACTGGCTGATGAAAATATCATTGCAACTGTAGATAGTTGTGTAAATGCTATCGTCACAGCTTTTAAAACCGGCAACAAAGTATTGTTTTGCGGTAATGGCGGCAGCGCTGCAGATGCACAGCACCTGGCAGCAGAATTCAGTGGCAGGTTTTATACTGACAGGCCTGCATTACCGGCAGATGCACTGCACTGCAACACTTCTTATTTAACTGCCGTGGCAAATGATTACAGCTATGATGTAATTTATTCCCGATTATTGCAGGGCATCGGCAACAAAGGGGATGTATTAGTGGGACTAAGCACTTCTGGTAACAGCAAGAATATCATTACAGCTTTTGAAACAGCAAAAGAAAAAGGCATAACCACCATTGGCCTCACTGGGGCTTCAGGCGGCGCTATGAAAACATTGTCTGATCATTTACTGAATGTACCGTCAACGGATACCCCAAGGATACAGGAGTGCCACATACTATTAGGACACATCATTTGCCAGCTGGTGGAAGAAAACCTGTTTAAATCATAGGGGTACATGGAAAGAGAAGCCATTATCCTCGCAGGCGGTTTAGGTACAAGGTTGCGTCCCGTTATAAACGATGTGCCCAAGTGTATGGCGCCGGTAGCAGGCGAACCATTTTTGCATTATGTGATACAGCATTTGCAGCAACAAGGTGTGCAACATTTTATTTTTTCACTGGGGTATATGAGTGAAATTATTGAAACTTTCCTTTTAAAAAATTATCCGTTACTCAATTATCAATTATCAATTGAAGAAGAACCTTTGGGTACAGGCGGTGCTATTTATCTTGCCTGCAAAAAAGCAAGCGCAGAAAACGTGATTGCCGTAAACGGCGACACATTGTTTAATGTAAATATTAATATCCTTACAGGCTTTCACCTGCAGCAAAAAGCTGAATGCACATTAGCACTGAAACTTATGCAGCAGTTTGACAGGTACGGCGCCGTAGAAACAGATGAACGGCATTGCATCACTGCCTTTAAAGAAAAACAATATTTGAGCAAAGGTCTTATTAACGGCGGCTTGTACATTATCAGCAGGCAGCAATTCTTGTCCCGCTCATTTCCGCAAAAATTTTCTTTTGAAAAAGATTATCTTGAAAAGTTCGTGGCAGAAAAAACATTCTTTGGCATGCAGCAGGATGCCTATTTCATTGATATAGGCATACCCCAAGACTTTGAAAAGGCACAAACCGAATTGATTAATCCCGATAACTACCGGGACAAAAAATAAAAAGCTTGAACCGCATTTTAAAAAGTATTGATAATAGCTGGACGCTTTTTTTAGACCGTGACGGCGTTATCAACCACGAGATAAAAGACGGCTATGTGCTTAACTGGAGCGAATTTGTTTTTTATGACGATATATTAAAATCGCTGGCGCAGCTCGCTTCCTGCTTTAAATATATTTTTGTGGTTACCAACCAGCGGGGAGTAGGCAAAGGATTAATGAGCCTTAAAGACCTTAATACCATCCATCAAAAAATGCAGCAAAGCATTGAACTGGCCGGCGGCAGGATTGATGGCATTTATTTTTGTACAGACCTTGATGCAGACAGCCCCTGCCGGAAACCCAATACCGGCATGGCTTTACAGGCAAAACAGGAACATGCCGATATTGATTTCAGCAAATCAGTAATGGTGGGCAATTCTCCCGGTGATATGGAATTTGGAAGGGCAATCGGCGCTTTTAATATATTCATAAGCACTACCAAACAAATGGATGCCGCTGATGAAAGGGTGGATATGTTTTATCCTACATTGCCTGATTTTGCAGAAGCGCTTTATTCCCTTCGTTAATATTTTCGTTAATTTGGGAAATGTTCACCCATTTGGTAATCCTTTTCTTTTAATTTTATCTTATGAGGAAAGTTTTCCTGTTTATCATTTGCAGTTTAATTGTCACTTCCTTATCGGCACAAACTGCCAGCAGCTACGATCTACCATACCTGCAGCAAAAAGAGGATACCCTTAAAGGTTATGCCGATAAGATCGTGAACGGGCAAAGCGCTTCTATTCGTTTTAACAACGACAGCCTTTTTACAAGAATGTTTGTAAGGGCGCTTAAAACCCCCTACTCGTTTTCCTTTCCTTTTGATTCGCTGCAAACCATTTCAAAATTGTATGCGCCCGACAGCAGCTTCCGCATATTTACCTGGCAAATGGTGGTGAATGATAATTTAACGAGGCAGCATGGCGCTATACAAATGAAAACTTATGATGGTTCTTTAAAATTGTTCCCGCTTATTGACAAGTCGGATGTTACCACACAGCTTGCTGATACTTCCGGCAACAACAGGGGCTGGATTGGCGCCGTATATTACAGGATGGTGGAAACAAGGAGCAGCAACCAGAATTATTACACATTGCTTGGCTATGACGAAAACAATATGCGCAGCAACAGGAAAATTATTGAAGTGCTCTATTTCAGCAATGACGAGCCAACATTTGGCGGCCGCTTCTTTAGCTTTGAAGAAGACACCATACCAAAGCCTTCTGTAAGCCGCTACATAATGGAATATAAAAAAAGCGCCGGCGCCAGGCTCACGTATGATGATGACATGAAAATGATAGTGCTGGAACACCTGGAATCAGAAACCGGTGAGCCACAAAAAAAATGGACCTATATACCCGATGGCGATTATGAAGGCTTTAAATGGAAAAACGGTAAGTGGGTGCATATTGAAAAAATATTTACCCAAATGCTGCAGGAAGGACAGGCACCTGTACCCGAGCCTGTAAAAGATGCACAAGGGAATACCATTGAAGAGAAACTGAAAGACAATGTACCTGCGGAAGAGGAAACCCCTGCCGCAGAAACAAAAAAGCCAGCTGTAAAAACCGGGAAAGGCAAAAAGAAAAATTAACGTTCATCCGTTGCCGTTAGTGATATACTGTTCCAGTACTTTTATAAAATCACCCCTGTCAATCATCACGGCGCCGAGGCTTTCCAGATGTGCCGTATATACCTGACAGTCTATCATCACTACTCCCCCTGCCTGTAATTGCTTTATATAATTGATAAAAGCAAATTTGCTGGCATTGCTTTCTTTGCTGAACATGCTTTCACCAAAAAATATTTTGCCTATTCTTACGCCATACAAACCGCCCACCAATTCCCCGTTTGCCCATGCTTCCGCACTGTGGGCGTATCCCAGTTTATGCAATTGAATAAATGCCTGCTTTACTTCGCCGGTTATCCATGTACCATCCTGCCCTTCCCGGTTAATGGTTTTGCAGTTTTCAATCACTTGTGCAAATGCTCTGTTGACAGTAAAAGAAAATTTACCGCTTCTTAAAACGGTGGCCATGCTCCTGCTGACTTTTAAATGAGAAGGAAATAATACAAATCTTGGGTGCGGGCACCACCAGGTAATTGGCTCATCTTCATTATACCAGGGAAAGATCCCGCTTTTGTATGCCAGTAATAAGCGTTCTGTGCTGAGGTCGCCGCCAATAGCCAGAATCCCGTTTTCATCAGCCATTTCAACGGGTGGAAATTCCAGTTTGGAGGAGAGTAATATCATTGGAGTGAGAAGCGGGCTGGCTGCTTAGTATGCGGTTACTTCTATCGTTGCCCCGATGCCCCTGTCAGTAATGGCATCACACATAGGCTTCAGGTCTTCATAACCACCCTCTTTTACGGCGTATTTACCCTTGCTGTCAATTATAATGGCACATTGCTCCGCCTGCTCAGGAGTATGGCCACAAATTTCTATCAGCGCCTGTATCACCCACTCAAAAGTGTTCACTTCATCATTCCACACTATAAGGCGGCAATATTCTTCTTCCAGCACCATAGCCCCTGTTTCGGGCTTGTATTCAATATCGGTATAAGTCATCATCATCATTGCACTGCAAAAGTAATATTTACAACCTTTTTTAGCGCTTTTGGTTTATACAAACGGCAAAATATTTTGCGGGGCAGCGGGTAAAAAATGCCCTAACCGCACTATAAAATTTTGAAATGCAACATTTTAGCTCCAAAAACTGTCAATTAAATAACAGGTTCGGAAAAACGAGCAATTTCACCATCCATGCTGCGGATATTAAAAAAGAAAAAAGAAGAAGCGCCGGTGGCCGGAAAGCAACAGGCCATCGTACTGCCCCTGCATTCGCCTAACCGCAGCCTTGAATTTTTAACCGAACTTATCAGTAAGATAAGGCCCGGCAAGCCGGATAGTATTGAAGAAGCTGAACTCAAATTCCAGGCGCTGCTTTTTCAAATAAGCCAGGACAGAAGTTCTCTTTTTTCATTGCGCAGGGCATTGCTTTCGCAGGTGGCAAAAACGAATATCGTACCGGCCCTTACCGAAAGCGGCATTGTACGCAGCCGTGGCTTTATACAGGAGCTGGCACGTAAATTAAAGCACAAAATATTGCCTGAATTGCAGGCTGCAGATGATTTCCTCTACGTCATTAACAGGGTATTTTACAAGCGGTCTGATTACAAATGGGTAAAAGGCATTGATCCCGGTTTATGGAAACAGTTTTTTGAAATACTTGGCATACAGGTAAGCCTTACTGAACCTGCACTGATAAAACAACTGCAACGTTCCCTGCAAATACTCAGCTACCGCATTACCACGCTGGGGCTTGAAAAAGAAATGACACAGCGCTACGAGAATTTTGAAGATGCCGTGTACCCGTTTTTAGAGCAGAACAGGCTGATGAATGAATATGTTTTTTCAGGTTCTTCTGCCTGGGATACCGGTAAAAACAGGATACTGCTGGCCAATATCAGTGAATCGCTGTACAACTGCCGGCAAAGCATACAATGGATAAAAGAGCAGCGCATTGCATACGGCACCAGCCTTGCCCAAACCTATATCCTCAGCCGTTTGCAGCAGCAGATAGATAGGATGTTCATTATACTGGATGTGCTGGATGGAGACAATACATTCAACACAGAGCGCTTTGTCACCTATTTTCAAACAGTGGTGCACAATGAAAACACCAAACATTCGCTGAAAGAATTTTTAAGTGAAAACACAGGATACCTTGCTTACCAGATTGCAGAGCACGGTGGCCGTACAGGAGAAAAGTTTATTACCACTACAAGAAGGGAATTCTGGAAAATGTTCCGCAGTGCATTGGGCGGCGGCATCATCATTTCATTTATCGGCATTATAAAAAACCTGCTGGGCAAAATGGCACTGGCGCCTTTCTGGCAATATTTTTTGTACAGCGTAAATTATTCACTGGGCTTTATCCTGATACAGGATACCGGCTCCACGCTTGCCACCAAGCAGCCTGCTTATACTGCCAATAATGTGGCCAGCTCTTTTGATGCACAAAAAATCGGCGACAGGCCCGACCTGCGGAACCTTGCTATTACCATTGCCAAAGTGTGCCGCACCCAGCTGGCTTCTTTTGCCGGAAACCTGATCGTGGTATTTCCTCTTACGTACATCCTGGCATGGCTGTTCTTTGAAGCTACAGGCGTAAAAATTGCAGAGGGAGCAGCAGCACATAAATTACTGGCCGACCAGCAGCCGCTGCACAGCCTTGCATGGCTGTATGCCTGCTTTACCGGTTTCTTTTTATTTGCCAGCGGCCTTATTGCAGGATTTGTAGAAAATTACCTGGTGTACAGCAAAATAGGTTTGCGCCTCCGTAATTCTTCCATGTTCAGGCACGGCCTTAGTGAAAAACGCCGGTATAAGATCATCCATTACATTGAAAACAACACCGGGGCTTTGGCAGGCAATATTTCGTTGGGTTTTTTTCTCGGCATGGCAGGCTTTTTTGGTAAAATATTCGGAATCCCTTTTGATATCAGGCATATTACTATTTCCGCTGCCAACACGGCTATTGCTTTCTTCGGGCTTGGGCATAATATCAGCGCCAGGGAGCTTTGGTACACCCTGTTGGGTGTAATGGGTATCGGCTTCTTAAACTTTGCGGTAAGCTTTGGCCTTGCATTTTATGTGGCAGTAAAAAGCCGTGGCATACGTTTGAAAGATTACCCTGAATTTATCGGCATCCTGTGGCGTTATATCAAAAAATATCCCCGTGATTTTATTAAGGCACCTGCGGTGAGAACAGCAGGACAGTTGAGGTGATGCTGTTTCTTCGTTATTCAATTAGCACATACATGCCGGGCAAAGCAGTGTAAGTCGGTTAGAAGAACAAAACAAAGAAATGAGTTATCCTGAAAGTAGTGAAACTGCAGGCAGCAATGTTTGGCAACATCCGCGGGCAAATAACGCTATATCACTTAACTTTACTACCAAACAATTACACAGGCAGGAATAATAAACAAAAACAATCAGGCTATGTTAAGAATTTTTGCACCAATTATTTTTTTCGCAGTTTTCATAGTTTGGATATTATACCGGCTATTAGTAAAGAAAGGCCTGAAACAAAACCTGGCCGGCTTGTACGTTGGATTAACTTTTACAGCAGTTTGGGCAGTGATCTATTATCTTTTACTGAAATAGAAACAGGAAAGTAACTTTTGAAATTTATGAGCTGCTTTCAAAAGAAGAGTGCGGCTCAATCAATCTTCAATTTCTTCAACAATGCTGCGCTCAACGCTGCTTTAGGCACCACAAGGCTTACAGTATTGATGGCAAAATATGCTTCGGATACTTCTATCAAACCTTTGTATGGGCCAGCCTGCCCCCATGAATTTTTAACGGTAAAAAATTCCCTGCCGTCTTTTGATTTAGCCAGGCCAATCAGGTGCATAAGATGATCGTCCTCCGTGGTAAGATTTTCGAATAAGCGCTGGCGGGTAGCTGCATCCCACTTCAGCTCCGGCATGGAAAAGCTTATTGAATCAGTCCTTTTTACGGCAGGATCAATATACAATGCCAGCCCATTCTTTTGCCTGAAGCCATTGTTACTTACATCCGCATCCCACATTACGGTATATCCGTTTTCAACTGCATTTTTAGTTGCCCCTATCAATTCTTCCAACGGTAAATTATAATAACTGCCATTGCTGAAATTATCCGGTATATCTAAAATAAAAGGCTGGTAAAAAGGCTTATGTGTGAATGAAGTAAGGTTTACATAATCGGCTGCAGTAAACTTCAGCGCTTCCTTTGCAAAAGATTTTGGCGTATAGGCTACACCGTTATATGTAAAATCCTGCGGCGCCTGTCCAAGGTATTTATCCAGGATTGCTTCCACATCAGTTTGCCAAGAAGGCACCAGCGGCCGGGCTTTTAAAATACTGTCCAGATAGTTTTTTAGTTCTTTTACAAGGGCAGCATGGTTATGCGTCTGCCTGCCATTAATGAGGCCGGAATAAGCTTCTTCAGGCACGGCGCCATATTTAGCAATAGCTTCTATCACGTTATGGCCCAGGCCACCTTCGCCAAACTGTGCTGCCCCCTGGCGCATAAGGTAGTTCCTTGCTTTTTCTATATAAATATTACGCACCGTAAACATTTCACTAAGGTCTATATGCTCGATGTGGTTCCGCAGCGCCTGGCTTTCCACCAGCGAGGTAGTAGAAAAAGCCCAGCAGGTGCCGCTGGCATCCTGACTTTTAACAGGGGTGGCCGGGTTGATCATCTCTACCGTAAAATCATTTTTTAGTGCAGCTGGAATGTTCTGCGCACCGGCAGCATTGATCAAAGCCGCTGTACAAAAGGATAATAAAAGCTTTTTCATTATTCCGGGTATTATTTGTCCCGGAAAGATACAATCAAAAGCATTACTGACGTCAATCACTTGTATCAATAACTGAAGTCACCGCCTGTGCAGGTCTGTACATCTACCTTGTGGACATGAAAAATATTGTAAGAAGTATTGGATCCTGGTCGGGCATCATTGCTTTTGTTTCCGTTATGACTTATGAAGTTGTTCAATTATTACAGATCCGCCATGTGATTTCATACCCGGCAGATGAAATACTCATCTACAGCGCTTCCCTCTGCATCGTTATCCCTTTTATTATCGAAATGCTGGCATTACATTATACAACGCCAAAAGACAAACAGTTCTGGAGCCACGGAGCTTTAATTTTTACAGTAATGTATGCAGTATTTGTTACAGCTAACTATGTGGTGCAGCTGGGCACAGTGATACCAATGAAATTAAAAGGCAATGGCAGCGGGGTGCAGGTGCTCGAACAAACACCGCATTCTCTTTTTTGGGATTTTGACGCACTGGGATATATACTTATGGGGTTAGCGATGTTTATTGCCGTGCCTGCCTTTCATAAAAAAGGGTTTGCAAAATATGTGAGGCTGGCCTTTCTTGCCAACGGGCTGGTAACACCTTTTATCGCAATTGTCTATTTCTATCCTGATTATTCGGAGCAGCTTCTGCGGTTAGGCTATCCATGGGCTGTAACGGCGCCTTTGTCCATGCTGCTGCTTGCAGTGCAATTCAAAAAAGAAATCAGGCAGGCTACTGCTGCTGCCCCGGATATTAACTTACAATACAGGAATGCTTAAAATATTTATTTACAATCCAGCTTCACTGCATACCTGCTCCAGTCATCATAGCAATCAACCCGTATGGATGCCGCACCATTAAGGTATAACCAGCTAATCTTTATAAAGGCGGGATCTTTTTTAGGAATTTTCACTTTGTAATAGTAATAGCCGAAAAGCTCTTTGCCCGTACAACTTTTTATCAGTTCTGCCACAAACGGTTTTTTACCGAACAAGCTGTCTATCGTGTATTTTCCCTTAAGGTCTTTTGAGGGAGAGCTGATGATGCTGAATGAAAAAAATCCCATCCTCGGTCCTTTGAGCATTACGTTCCATTTTACAGGAAGGCTGTTATGGGTGAAAGAGGTATTATTGATAGCAATTTCTGCCGTGCCCAGCCTGTAAAAATTAATACTGGTGTCATCACTCATAATCACCCTGTCTTCCTTCCATTTTACAGGATATTTTTTAGGACTGCCCACAGCCCAGTCACCTCCACTGCCATAGTCCGTGCTGTCCATCCATAATTTTTTTACCAGATCGTATAATTCCACCCTGGTTTGCGCCGCAGCTGTTCCGGCACACAGGAAAGCGATAAAAATAAAGAGCATTTTTTTCATGCTATGTAAGGTAAAAAACAAAAACAGGAAGTGCAAGCAGTAAAAGAAAAAGCACTTCTTTTTATGGAAGTGCTTTTTTATAAATTATTTCAACGCGGTTATTTCACGTCTACGCTGTCGTTCAAATCAGTATCCACCAGTATCCTGCCGCAGTTTTCGCAAACAATTACTTTCTTGCGCAATTTAATTTCGCTCTGGCGCTGTGGCGGTATGGCATGAAAGCAGCCCCCGCAGCTATCCCTTTCCACCGGCACCACTGCCAGCCCGTTGCGGTAGCTTTTCCTTATCCTGTCGTAGCTCGTCAGCAGGCGTTCATCTACATGGCTCCTGGCTTCATCAGCCTGCTTATCGTAATGCTTTTCTTCTTTTTCTGTTTCAGCAATTATTTTCTCAAGCTCGCTTTTTTTACCGGCAAGGTTGCCTTCCTTGGTGCTTACAGCTTTTTTTGCCTGCTCCAGCTGCTTGGCTTTTTCAGCTATTTCTTCAGTGGCATCCTTAATGTGCTTTTCACAAAGCTTTACTTCAAGGGTCTGCATTTCAATTTCTTTATTGATAGCTTCAAACTCCCTGTTGTTTTTTACATTGTCGCTTTGCTTTTCATATTTCTTAATCAGGGCTTCCGCTTCTTTAATGGCTTCTTTTTTCTGGGCGATGAATTCCTGCATGCCGTTGATCTCCTCTTCCACCCTTACCTGGCGTGCATGAAGTCCTTCAATCTCATCTTCAAGGTCTTTTACTTCAATGGGCAGCTCCCCTTTTAATATCTGGATTTCGTCCAGCTTACCATCAATTTTCTGAAGGCGTACAAGGGATTTTAATTTTTCTTCTACTGAAAATTCTTTTACTGAAGCCATAGTAATTTTTATTTGTGTAAGTAGGCTGTTATGCCGCCGCTCCGCACCTGCTGTTTTACAGGAAATATTGCACCGGGTTGGTGTTTATTTCCGTTTTCAGGACGGCGAAGGTAGGAAATTTTTGGTTCAAAATATCAAAAAGCAGGTCAACGGTATATTGTTCGCTTTCATAGTGCCCGATATCGGCCACTACCATGCTGCCTTCAGCATCAAAAAACTCATGGTATTTGATATCAGAACTGACATAAAAATCAGCACCGGCGGCCAAAGCCGTCCTGATTAAAAAGCTGCCGGCGCCACCGCAAAGCGCCACTTTTTTTACCGGTTTCCCGGTGAGCGGGGTATGCTTTACCACCTGCAGGTTAAATGCCCTTTTTAGCAGGGTTAAAAATTTATCTTCGGCCATAGCTGCCGGCAATTCACCCAGCAAACCACTGCCCGTGGAAACAAGGGTATTGTGAAGGGGAATAATGTCATAAGCCACTTCCTCATAAGGGTGCGCCTGCTTCATTGCGTTTATAACAGCTCCTTCCAGCCACGACTGGAAAATAACTTCCACCTTTATTTCATTTTCTGTATGGCGTTCGCCGATACTTCCCACAAAAGGATTGGCGCCTTCACCGGCTTTAAAAGTGCCTTCACCAGCGGTATTAAAGCTGCATTCGCTATAATTGCTGATATGGCCGCCCCCTGCTGCAAAAATTGCCTGGCGCACTGCTTCGGCCTGCGCCAGCGGAACAAATACCATTAGCTTTTTCAACAAATTGTTTTTGGGCTGCAATACCTGCCCGTTCACCAAACCAAGTTTGCCGGCAATTTTTCCATTTACCCCGGTAAGAACATTATCCAGGTTGGTATGAATGGCATAAATGGCAATATCATTTTTTATGGCAGCAATAATGGCCCGCTCCACATAGGTTTTTCCTGTTATCCTTTTCAGCCCGCCAAATATGATGGGGTGATGCGCCACAATAAGGTTGCACTTTTTTGCAACCGCTTCCTGCACCACGGCTTCTGTAGTGTCCAGCGCCACCAGGATACCTGTACAATCCCACGAGGCATTGCCTGTAAGCAAGCCGGCGTTATCATAGCTTTCCTGCAGCTGCCCCGGGGCAATGCCTTCCAGTAAAGCAGCCACCTCTTGTATTTTCATTCTCTTATAGTTTAAAAGTTCAAAACACTTTGTACACAGCCTGCACAATCTCCGCCTGCAAAAAGCGTTTGTATGGGTTGCAATTATGGTACAATTATAGCATTAAACAAACAGCGATGCCGCAAAATAGTATTATTCCTAAATTTGATACCATTTCAACATTTATGTTTAACAACCGGTTTATTATTGCCCTGCTTTGTGCTGCCTTGCTGCTGGCGGCAGGTTGTAAAAAAACAGTAGAGGATATTTCTGACAATACCCTTCAAAAATATTTTGAAGATAATATACTAAATAAGCCATTCGTAGTAAATTATGCCCTGGATGATTCAACAGACAGGACAGCAGAGTTTGATGGCTATACATTTATATTGACCAAAACCACGTCTTATTTTGACGGCCCGATGACGGGTACAAAGGGTGATACTGTTATCACCGGTACCTGGGCAAGCAATGAAGATTACGGCAAACTGGTCATTAACCTAACAAATCCCACCCCGCCGGCATCGTTTTCATATCTTAACCGTGCCTGGCGGTTTACACGAAAATCCCTGCCTGTAATGGAACTGGCGCCCTGGGGCACTACCGATCCTAAGGTACTGCACATGAGAAGATTATAGGAAAAAGTGTATAAATAATACCCTTGCACAGGCCTTCTCTCACAATTTTTTTGACTTTTTGGAGTTATATAGTGGCTGCAGGTATTTCCGGCCTTCAGTATTATAAAAACAAAAAGCCAAATTATCCATGAATCCGAAAACCGCTCTAAGAGTATGCTTATTGCTTACCCTATTCGGCATAAGTGTTACTGCAGGTGCACAACTCAGGGCATCGTTTAGCGCCACCCCTGCAAGTGGCTGTTCTCCACTGATTGTAAGTTTTACCGATGAAAGTACAGGAAGCCCCAATCAATGGCAATGGGACCTGGGAAACGGTACTGTTTCGTTCCTGCAACATCCGTCTGCCACTTATTTTACACCAGGCAAGTACACTATAAAGCTGGTAATAAAAAATAATGAAGGCGAAGACTCGCTTACAAAAACTGATTACATAGAAGTGTTTCCGCAACCTGTTGTGGATTTTTCCGTATCTGATACTTCAGGCTGTTACCCTTTAGCGGTGCAGTTTACAGATGCTTCCACTACCGCCACCGGCAATATTGTTTCATGGCTTTGGGATTTTGGTGATGGCGCCACATCCACTTTGCAAAATCCGTCCAACGTATATGCTTCTGCAAGAAATTTTGCAGTGACACTGCAGGTAAAGAATTCAAACGGATGTGTAAGCACCTATACAAAAGAATCATACATAAAAATAAACACAGGGGTGCTGGCCCAGTTCAGCAATAACAATCCCCAAACATGCACTGCGCCTGTTACCGTCAATTTTAATGACCAGTCAACAGGCACAGGGACTTTATCATACCAGTGGGATTTTGGTGACGGCAATGCTTCCACAGCAACCAACCCGTCACATATTTATACAAGCAACGGCAGCTATACGGTAAAATTGATTGTAACCAACAGCACAGGCTGTTCAGATACTATCGTTAAGCCCAACGCGGTTACCATTGGCTCAGTACTGGCCGGTTTTAATACCCCGGGCAATACGTGCCAGGGTGTGCGTGCCCAGTTCACCAATACATCAGCGCCGGCACCTGCATCAGTATTATGGAATTTTGGAGATAATACAACATCTACCTTGTTAAGCCCGGGGCACATATATGCAAACGCCGGCACGTTCTCAGTTAAAATGGTAGCAAATTTTGGAGCCTGCAAAGATTCCATTACAAAAACAGTAACTATTTTGCCCAGCCCTGTTACTGCATTCTTTGCAAGTGACACAACAAATTGCAAAACGCCGCTCGCTACTAATTTTACCGGCCAGGCAGGCAATGCTGCTTCGTATTTATGGAATTTTGGAGATGGTGGCACTTCCACACAGGCCAGTCCTTCGCATACTTACACTGCGTTTGGCAACTATAATGTAAAGCTTATTGTAACAGGCATCAACGGATGTACTGATTCGCTCAGCAAAAGCAATTATATAGTCGTAAAAAAACCAAAGGCAACCATTACCAATCTTCCTGACAGTGGTTGCATGCCTTTGACCAAAACGTTCAACCTTACTGTTACGAGTATTGATCCCGTAACAAGTTATTTATGGAATTTCGGGGACGGCAATACATCCACGGATGCATCGCCTACTCATATTTATTCTTCAGAAGGAGCCTATGATGTTTCCGTTATCATACTGACTGCCAATGGCTGCACCGATACGGCAAAGATCAGGAGGGGCATTGTAACCAATGGCAAGCCCACAATAAATTTCAGCGCCAATCCTAGAAATACATGCGCCAAAACAAGCGTTGTGTTTAGCGATCTCTCAAGCACCGGGGTAAATAAATGGCTCTGGGATTTTGGTGACAGCACTTTTTCCACTACGAAAAATCCTACTCACTTATATCTTGATACAGGATATTTTGATATAAAGCTGAAGGCATGGAAAGGCGGCTGCGCTGATTCACTGCTGGTGCCGATGTACATCCACATCAGCCCCCCGATAGCGAAATTTACCATCAAATCTACCTGTGCCAACCGGTACCAAAGGGTATTTACCGACCAGTCTGTCGGCGCAGATGAATGGCATTGGGATTTTGGTGATGGCACCACTTCCACCGAACAAAATCCTGCACACAGTTATAATGCTACAGGACAATATGGTGTAACGCTGAGAGTGATCAACCATGCTTCCGGCTGCGATCATTCGGCAACAATACAAATACGGATAACCGATGTAAGCCCCCAATTCAGCACGGCTGATACTTCCGTGTGCAAAAATGTGAATATCCGTTTTAACACAGGCCTTAATACTGCCGCCATCAATAGTTATAACTGGAGCTTTGGAGACGGCACAGCAAGTGTAAGCGCCCCCGCTTCGCCTAATTATATACAGCATATTTTCAGGAGAACAGGAACGTTCACTATCCGTTTAATTGTAAAAGATGTGAACGGCTGCTCAGATACCCTGACAAGACCCAATTATATTTTTGTAAGCGGCCCTACGGCTAAGTTTACTTCTGTAGCGGGTTCTGCCTGCCTGAATAATATTGTAACATTTAATGACAGCAGCAGCGCTTATCCCGGCTACCCCATCCAGCAATGGAAATGGAGCTATGGCGACAGCAATTCAGAAACACTGACGGCGCCCCCGTTCCAGCATACGTATGCTGCCCAGGGCTCTTATACAGTTACATTAAAAATAACAGACAGTAAAGGCTGCACAGACAGCATTGCTGCAGCAAGACCACTGCTTGTATCAAAGCCCAAAGCAGGCTTTGCCAGCCCAGATACGTCCAGCTGCCCGGGCAAACAGGTACATTTTGCAGATAGAAGCGCCGGCACAACGCTTAATTACCGCTGGGATTTTGGAGACGGCGCCACTGCAACTGTGCAAAACCCCTTACATGCGTACAGCAGCGATGGTGTATATGCAGTAAGGCTTGTAATCACCGACCAGTACGGGTGCAGTGATTCCATTATAAAACAAAGTTATATTACGGTTACTTCGCCGGTATCTATGTTTACAATGAGCGACTCCGTAGGCAACTGCCCGCCGTTGATCATCAATTTTACCAACCAGTCAATTAATGAAGTGAGTAAAAAGTGGGATTTCGGCGACAGCACTTATTCTGTTGAGAATAACCCAACACACTTTTATAATTATCCCGGAACCTATTTTGCAAAACTGACCATTACAGGCAAAGGCGGCTGTACTGCCGTGTATAAGAGAAAAGTGGTTGTAAAAGGCCCTGAAGGACATTTTACTTATGTACCACTGAATGGTTGCAACCCCGTTACTGTTAACTTTATTGCCACTACCAACGGGCGCAATTCGTTTGTATGGGATTTTAATGATGGCACCACGATAAGCTCATACGATTCAGTTATTGCGCATACTTACACTTACACAGGTAAATACCTGCCCAAAATGATTTTAATTGACCCGGCAGGGTGCGCTGTTCCTATCAAAGGCACAGACACTATCGTGGTGAGTGATATAAAGACCGGCTTTAATTTTACCAATCAATTGCTTTGTGATTCCGGCACTGTCATGTTCAGGGACGCATCTGCAGCAGTTAATGATATCACCACTGCCTACCAATGGGATTTTGGTGACGGCCATACTTCTGCACAGCAAAACCCTGTTCATTCGTATACGGCAACGGGTGTTTATTATCCCAGGCTTATTGCCACTACACAAAGAGGATGCAAAGACACGCTGCAATCGCCAGCGCCTGTAAAAATTGTCACTTCACCGCATATAAGCATTACATCTACCGCTAACGGATGTACGCCTTTAACAGCTACATTCAACAGCCAGGTAACTGTAGCGGATACCGCCGTGCTTACATGGAGATGGGATTTTGCCAACGGCAACACTTCAACCACTGCAGCACCTCCTGCACAGGATTACAGAACGGCCGGCGCATATACAGTAACAGTAATTGCTACCAACGGCAGCGGCTGTAAAGACACTGCTTCCAAAATAATAGAAGCATACGCTATCCCGGGGGTTAGTGCAGGCAATGATTTTATTTTATGCAAGGGAAGCAGCAAAACAATGCAGGCTACCGGTGCAGCCACTTATGTGTGGGCTCCGGCCATCGCATTAAGCTGTGCCAATTGTGCCGACCCGGCCACCAGCACCAGCAGCAATATCAGCTATATCGTAACCGGCACATCTGAGCATGGCTGCGTTGCAAAAGATACTGTTGCTGTAACGGTAAAGGAGAAATTAAATATTACCCACAGCAATAACGATAGTATTTGCAGGGGCCAGTCAACAAAGTTGTCTGCCAAGGGCGCCGACAGTTATTCATGGACGCCAACCAACGGGCTTGATAACCCGGTAAGCGATGAGCCTGTGGCAACACCTGATACCAGCACCACTTACAGGGTGGTAGGCGCCGATAATGTTGGCTGCTTTACCGATACAGCTTATATAGCTGTAAAAGTAAACCCGCTGCCTTCAGTAGAAGCAGGCGCTGATAAAACAATTAATGTAGGCCATTCAGTTGATCTTGTACCGGTAATATCGCCGGATGTAATACAAGTGTACTGGTCACCTACAACAGGAGTGTTCAGGAACGAATATCCCGGCATCACAGTGAAGCCAACAGAAAATACTGAATATACAGTAGACGTAAAAAACCGCGGCGGCTGTGCAGCAAGGGATAAAGTAACTGTGTTTGTGATCTGCAATGGCTCAAACATATTTATACCAAATACTTTTTCACCTAACGGAGACGGGACAAATGATGTGTTCTATCCGAGGGGCACAGGGGTATTTAAAATAAAAGCGCTGCGCATTTACACAAGATGGGGTGAACTCATCTTTGACAAAAATAATTTTGATGCCAATAATCCTTCTTACGGATGGGATGGAACAAACAAGGGCGTGCAGCTTACACCTGACGTATTTGTTTACACCCTTGAAGTATTATGCGATAATGGCAGTGTGCTTACCCATAAAGGTAATATTGCACTCATCAGATAAAGATGCTTTTTGTTTTTATCAATCTCGGGGAAGCTGACCGGAAGGTCGGCTTCTTTCTTATAAAAAATATGTATATAATAAATTTTAATTAAGGCATACTTTTTGGTAATTTTGTACAACCAATGCCGCCCCTGCAAAACAATATATTGTTCCATGCCTTGCTATGTTTTCTATTAACCTGCAGTATCCATATTGCCGCCGGGCAGCCTGTAGCTGATTTTACCGCTAATCATATTTCAGGATGTGCGCCGCTGAACGTTCAGTTCAATGATATTTCTTCAGGCAATCCCACATCGTGGCGCTGGGATCTGGGAAACGGGAATTCTTCTACACAAAAAAATCCCGTAACCACTTATCAAATCCCGGGTAAATATACCGTTACACTCACTGTTAGCAGCGCATCCGGGAACAACAGCATTACCAAGACAGAATATATTACGGTGTATGATAAGCCGGCGGTAAAGTTTACCGTAAGCGACTCCGTTAACTGTGTGCCATTTTCAACCAGGTTCTCAGACTTAAGCACGTCTGCCATAGGTACCATCACTTCATGGGAGTGGGATTTTGACGATGGCAGCACTTCCGTTTTACAAAATCCTGAACATTCTTATCTTACTGCAGGCAATTATAATATTACATTAAAGGCAACTAACAGTGGCGGCTGCACGAACAGCCTCAGCAAGCTGGCTTATATTAAAGCAGCCGATTCCATACGGCCAAGGTTCAGCTTTACGCAACAAATGAAGTGCCGCCCCCCTGAAACAGTAAATTTTGCAAACAGTACACTGGGACCCGGAACGTTAAGCTATTTCTGGAATTTTGGCGATGGCGCTACTACTACTTCCACCTCCCCGGTGCATACATATAACAGCGGCGGCCTGTATTCAATAACATTGATTGTACGAAATAATTTTGGCTGCCAGGACACGCTTATATACAGCGATACATTGCTTGTTAAAAATATCAGGACAGTAATTGATTGCCCCGACACTGTATGTGTAAATGCAAAAACAACTCTTAGCAATGGCACCAACCCGCCTCCTTTAAGCTCAAAATGGGTCTTCAGTGACGGGATTAGTACTTTTGGCAATACTACCGCCAAAGTATGGACCACTCCCGGCAATTACAGCATAAAGCTGGTAAGCAATTACAATACCTGCTCTGATTCCGTTACAAAAAATATTACGGCCATCACCACACCGGCAATCAATTTTACCGCATCTGATTCCGGCTCCTGTAAAGCCCCTTTCACCGTTAATTTTACCGATGCCTCGACAGGTATGGTAGGCTGGTTGTGGGATTTTGGGGACGGCACTACTTCTACCGAACAGAACCCGGCCCATAGTTACATGGATGAAGGCTCCTTTATGGTAAAGCTTACTACAACCAGTTCTTCAGGCTGCACCAATTCACTTTTACAAAGTAATTTTATCAGGATTGCAAAGCCGGTTATTAATTTTAATAATCCTGACAGCGGGGGTTGCGTACCTTATACCTTTAACCCGGTTCCGAATATTGCTTCCCTGGACGGGGTGGCAACTTATTTTTGGGATTTTGGGAACGGGGATGTTTCAACAGATGAATTTCCAACTACAACATATCCAGATTCCGGCACTTATACCGTGAAACTGTCTGTTACAACCAATGACGGGTGCACAGATTCCCTTGTAGTGCCTGCGGCAATAAGAACCGGCCTCCCGCCTTTTGTAGATTTTAATGTAATGCCCACCCTCGCCTGCCCGGGAACCACCATACAATTCACCGATCTTTCCGCACCTGCCGATAAATGGGAATGGAACTTTGGCGATGGCAGTTCAGATCAAAAAAATCCAACCCACGTATATTATGATTCAAATAAATACAACATTAAACTTATTGCATGGAATAATGGCTGCAGGGATTCAGTAAGCAAAACCAATGCAGTTACTATTTTGGCAGGGGGTGCCAGGTTCAGGCCTGTATTCAACTGCATTAATAAAAAAGAAGTGTATTTCAAGGACAGTTCCATTTTACCGGAAAGCTGGCATTGGGATTTTGGTGACGGCACTACTTCTGCTGACCAAAGCCCCACGCATGTTTATCCTGGTTACGGGGCTTATACGGTATCCCTTACCACCACTCATGATTCATGCAGCAGCACCAGGCAAACGGATATCCTGCTGATTAATGAAGTACCCGATTTTTCCACTACAGCAGACAGTCTCTGCCAGTCGGGCGATGTTCGTTTTTTCCTGAAAAATATTAATAAGAACAATGTTATAGATTATACATGGGATTTTGGTGACGGGCAAATCAATACTTTTATTAAAGACACCATAAAGCATGTGTATGTTAACAGCGGCGCCTATACAGTAAAACTCACGGCAACCGACCTGTATGGCTGCATACAGTCTGTTACAAAAAATAATTTTATTCGTGTATTTACACCCAGGGCCGGCTTTTCAGCTGCTGCGGCAGGAGGCTGCCTCAACAAAGCAGTAATTTTTACTGACACTTCGGTTTCCGGTTCACAAACCGGCAACCCGATAACAGAATGGGTTTGGGATTTTGGTGATGGACAGATACAGCGTTTTACTACGCTTAATAATCCCGTACAACATATTTATACAAGCACAGGTTTCTTTTACCCTTCATTAAGGGTTACTGATTCCCTCGGCTGTTCAGACAGTATTTCATGGGAAAAACCATTGAACGTTTACCAGCCTGTCGCTGATTTCTCTGCGCCTAATTATTTTACCTGTATCAACGATTCTGTAAAATTCCGCAATGCATCTGCAGGAAAAGGGCTGCAATACTTATGGTCATTCGGAGATGGAGATGTTTCTGTTTTGTTTACCCCGGTAAAACAATATACAATTAACGGCGATTTTACAGTAAAACTGGTAGTAACAGACTCGTTCGGCTGTAAGGATTCATTGAGAAAGTTCAACTATATTAATGTAAGAACAGTGGATGCCTCCTTCAGGGTCAACGATTCAGTGGGAATATGCACCCCCTTCCAGGTAAATTTCACCAATACGTCTTCCAATTCGCTTTCGCAGGTATGGGAGTTTGGCAATGGAGAGTTTTCTTCCACGAACAACCCGGTATATTATTACACAACACCCGGCATATATACAGCAAAGCTCACTGCAAAAAGATCGGATTATTGCTATGACACAGATTCGATACGAATAAAAGTGACGGCGCCTACGGCTACATTAAATTATATACCGCTCAATGGCTGTGCGCCCCTGGATGTCGCTTTTAATGTAGTAACAAGGGATTCTGTTTCTTTTATCTGGGATTTTAATGACGGCACTTCTTTTGAAAATAATACACCTGCGTTTACGCATACGTACACATTCCCGGGAAGTTTTGTACCGGCAGTTGTGCTAAAAGATACAAGCGGGTGCCTTGTTCCCGTTATCGGCACCGACACAATAAAAATACTCAGCAGCAGTGTAAATTTTACT
>JBEHYP010000033.1:0-33564 GCA_048498115.1 Bacteroidota bacterium
GCATGTAAGTATACCTCCGGCCATGATGCAGCGGTACGGTAAAAAGGCTGGAAAATATTTTCCAGCTCCTGCGGGGGAATGCCCTGCCCTTTATCTATGATATGGATAATGATTGCTTCAGGCAGTACATTCAGCCGTACCACTGCATCATGGCCGGAGGTATACTTACATGCATTCAGCACGATATTTCTTACCGCTGTAAACAAAAGGTGCTCATTGCCCAGCACCAGCAGTTGGGACTGGTCGCCCGGTAAATTATCAAATTCCGGCTTTACTGCATAAGCAATATTCACCTTTGCCAGTTCGGCAGGCAACCGGAGAATAATTTCGTCTATGCGGAACAGTTGTATCTCCAGGCCGCCGGCATTGCCGGAAGCCCTGGCAAATTCAAGCAGTGTCTGCGTCAGCCGGCTCATGTGCTGCACATCCTGCTGTGCTGATTCAATCACCTGCCGGTAATGGACTGCATCCCTGTCCCGCTGCAGCGATACTTCAAGCTGGTTTGAAATAGAAGTAAGCGGCGTCAGCAATTCATGCGAAGCATTCGAAATAAACCGCTGCTGCATTTCAAAGCTCTGCTGCAGGCGGTTGAGCAGCCTGTTAAGCGTATCGGCCAGGTAATGCCATTCATCTTTGGTTGTGCCGGTCTGTATCCGCTTCACCAGGTTACGGGCCGATATATCATTTACTTCATCGGCAATGTTCTTAACAGGCTGCAATAATTTTCCTGAAAAAAAATAGCCGCCGCCAAAAGAAATGATGCTGCCGCCCAGCAAACTCAGCCATAAAATGAATTTCAATTGCTGAAGGTATTTTTTGCCTGGTTCGTCATTGGTAGCCGAAATAATTACGAGGGCGGCGTCCTTATCATAATAGGCAATGGCCTCTTTTTTACCTCTTATAAAATAAAAGCTTCCGGCAGTTCTTGCATTATCAAGTATATCGTTTCCTGCAATAATAGTATCTGCAGGATGGTCGCTGTAAGCATAAATTTTATTGTTCCCCCTGTCATACACCTGTATTTCTTTGTCTCTTACAGAAACGGAAGTGGAAGTATCTATCTGCTGGATAAGCCGGTTGTTGAACACTTCCGAATGATGCAGCATATTGGCAATATTAACAGCCCGGTTGGTAAGCCTGGTTCGGATAAAATCACGCCGGCCCTGGTAAGAAACATAATAAATGGCAATGCCCACTATCAGCAGTATAATGACCACGGTAGTGGTAAACAGCAGCGTAATGCGGAGACGGACAGGCATTAATTACCGTTTGCTTTAAGAATATAGCCCATCCCTATATGCGTATGGATAAGGCGGGGAACAAACTTCCGGTCAATTTTATTCCTGAGATAATTAACATACACATCAATCACGTTGGTATTGGTATCGAAATCTATGCCCCATACATGAACAGCAATGTCTGCCCTCGACATTACTTTGTTCTTGTTGCGCAGCAGGTATTCCAGCAATTGAAATTCTTTTGCCGTCAGGTTGATCTTTTCGCCGTTCCTTGTCACTTCTTTGCTGGCAAGGTTCATCATCAGCCCGCCGGCCGTGAGAAAATCGCTTTCAGGCAGCTGGGCGTTCATATTCCGTTTCTGTATAGCTTTTATTTTCAGCAGCAGTTCACGGAACTCAAATGGTTTTACCACGTAATCATCCGCACCTGCTTCATAGCCATCAACCTTATCCGTCAAAGTATTCATACAGGTAAGGATAATGATAGGCACTGCAGTATTTTTTGTCCTCACCTGCCGGCACAGCTCCAGGCCATTAATGCCCGGTATATTTACATCCAGCAGGAGCAGCCCGAAAGCCTGCTCAGAAAAAAGCCGGAAAGCATCATCACCGTCATAAGCCACTTCTGCCCGGTAGCCATTTTCTTCCAGGCCAAACCGGAGCGTATCGGCAATTTTCTTTTCGTCTTCTACAATCAATATTTTATTAGCTGTCATATAATAGCTGGCCTTATGCAAAAACACTTATTGCAGTAAAATCAATACCAAAACGCGGCTGTTTCTAATCGTATTTTAATCCCGGTTTTTCATAAAGTGAAGGAAAAGCAGTTGTATAAACCGGCGCAGTAAGGAACAAAAACCAAGCCAGAACAGAAAGGTATTATTCAGGCCATCAATTAAAAAAAGTAATGTGAAAGAAAGATGTAAGGCAAGAAATCACCTGCAGTATCAGGCATTTTCTTTTACACCTGATATATGCTGCATGATGGTTTCATAAATATGATCAGGTGATGCATACTTGCTTAAAAAGCCATTCATCCCTGCGTTTTTAATATACTGCAGCATGGAAGTTTCGTCATAGCTGGTAAAAGCAATGATGGGCGTGTATTTATTAAATTCCCGGATGGCAATGGTAGCTTCCACCCCGTCCATAACGGGCATGTGTATGGCCATTAATACAATGTCTATCTGCTGTTCTTTCAAATGCTCAACCGCCTGCCTTCCATTCTTTACCACGGATACCTTAAAGCCTTTCTGAAGCAAAACAATTTTGATCGCCTGCTGCAGCAATAAATTATCTTCTGCAAGCAATACATGCGCAGGATGGCTGAAGGAAAAATTTTCTTTATGCAGGTAGTCCATTGACATGCCGTTTTGTATTACAAACATACTAAGTATGGGCACATAACAATCAATGTCGTAAAAAATGGTGATAAAGGAGTGTTTTATGTGAAGAATTGACTATGGACTCATTATACATTATATTAATTTGCGGATGGCCTATGCCGTCTCCCACCCGTAAACTATATTTGCGCCATGAAAATTTTGATGGTGTGCCTTGGAAATATTTGCAGGAGCCCGCTGGCAGAAGGTATTTTGCAAAAGAAAATCAAGGAGGCCGGGCTTGACTGGTATGTGGACAGCGCCGGCACCAATGGTTATCATACCGGCGAAAACCCACACCGGCTTTCTCAAAAAGTAGCACTGTATAACGGCATTGATATCAGCAAACAGGTAAGCAGGCGTTTTGTAAAAGAAGATTTTGAACGCTTTGACAAAATATACGCCATGGCCCGCGACGTGGTGGAAGAAATGGAATGGATTGCAGGGGCAAAATTTGATCCTTCAAAAGTTGACCTCCTGCTCAATGAACTGCAGCCCGGCCAGAACAGGGATGTTCCTGATCCCTGGTACGGCCCTGAAACAGGCTACCACCAGGTATTTGAGCTGATTGACAAAGCCTGCAACGCATTAATGGAAAAGCACAACACTCCGGTATCAAAAAAATAAACGGATTTATTCATCATGGCAAAACCAACCATACCGCAGGGCACAAGGGACTTTTCAGCCGAAGTGGTACGCAAACGCAATTACATATTTTCCACCATAAAAACTGTTTTTGAGCTCTACAGTTTTGAGCCGCTGGAAACACCGGCCATGGAAAACCTTGACACCCTCATTGGCAAATACGGTGAAGAAGGCGATAAGCTCATGTTCAAAATCCTGAACAACGGCATCAGCAATCCTAAAAACATTGATAAATCAAAAGCCGGATTTGAAAAAGTGCTGGAAGGCAAAAGCAGCAGCGACCTTACTGAAAGGGCTTTGAAATATGACCTGACTATTCCTTTTGCAAGGTATGTGGCGATGAACCATGGGAAGCTAACGTTTCCGTACAGACGCTACCAGGTACAGCCGGTGTGGCGCGGCGACAGCCCGCAGAAAGGCCGCTACCGTGAGTTTACACAATGTGATGCCGATGTGGTAGGCAGCTATTCACTGCTGAACGAAGTGGAGCTGGCTTCTATTTACCATGACGTATTTACAAAACTCGGCATCAACGGCTATGAAATAAGGATAAACAGCCGCAAAATATTGTCGGCACTGGCAGAAGCCTGCGGTGAAGAAGATAAAATGATTGCCATTACCACTGCAATAGACAAGCTGGATAAAATCGGCATTGAAAAAGTGAAGGAAGAACTGGTTCAAAAGGAATTGGCAGGCGACCAGGTTGGATTGATCGAATCTTACCTTACTATGAACAATGCCGCTCCCGGCAGCAGCAACGCAGAAAAATTAAAATTCCTGAAAGGATTTTTCAATAACAGCGATGTGGGTACAAAAGGCATTGAAGAGCTGGAATTTTTAATAAGCAATATTGCTGGTGATGTAAATATTGTGATTGACCTTACGCTGGCCAGGGGATTGAATTATTACACAGGCATCATCTTTGAAGCCAAGGCGCCTGCCGGGGTAAAAATAGGCAGCATTGGCGGCGGTGGCCGTTATGATGACCTTACAGGGTTATTTGATGTGCCCGGCATTCCCGGCGTAGGCATCAGCTTTGGCGTGGACAGGATATATGATGTGATGACCGAAATGAATTTATTTCCTGAAAATATTGCGTACGGCACCAGGGTGCTGTTCTTTAATATGGGCGAAGCCGAAAGCCGTTTTGCATTCGGCATTATGCAGCAATTGCGGCACCAGGGCATTGCCTGCGAACTGTACCATGAGTTTGCAAAGCTGCCAAAGCAGTTTACTTATGCAGAGAAAAAACATATTGCTTATGCCGTTATCATCGGCAGCAAGGAAATAGAGCAGAAGTATTGTTTGGTAAAAGATTTAAAAACCGGCCTGCAGGAAGTAGTGGTATTTGAATCGCTGGCAGCATATTTCCACAATAAATAACACCTGCCGGCAATGCGTTACAAAAGTTTATTCCTAATTTGAGCATAAAATACAATCGTCATGAAATTACGTTCTTTCTTATTTATTCTTATCGCTGCAGCAGCATTTGCTTCCTGCAAAAAATCAAACACACAGGGCAGGCTTATTCCTGATGCTGCCTTTATTGTTATTCATATTGACGGGAAATCCGTTTTAGATAAATTACCGTGGAGCGAAATAAAGAACAATCCCCTGCTGCAGGATGCTTTGTCAGACAGCACCGTGCCGGCATTCGTAAAAAAAATACTGGACAATCCTGAAAATTCCGGCGTTGATGTAAAGAACGACCTGCTGTTCTTTTTGCAAAAAGACAGCACAGGTGGCTACGCTGCATTCGAGGGTAATATCAAAGATGAAGCTGCCTTCAAAACGTTTTGCAGCAGCATTACGGAGAATGGCAGCGCTTCAGAAAGGAATGGCGTGAACTACATTAGCCACTTCCCCTATTGTGCAGGATGGAACAAAGAAAAATTCGTGTTTGTATTTGATGTGCCGCAACTAAGCCGGATGGATGCCCTGTCAAAAAGGATGCAGAACGATTCAATCAACATCAGCCCGGCAAAACCAAGGGATATCGGCAAAACCTGTGAAGCCGTTTTTTCACTTGAAGAAAAGCAATCACTGGCAGATGATGCAAGATTTTCAAAACTGGTGAAAGAAACAGGTGATGTGCATTTCTGGATGAACTCGGAAGAATTTTACAAAGGCAATGAAATGCCGTCAGCGCTTGCCATACTCAACCTCGAAAAATTATACAAAGGAAGTATCTCTGCCGCCACGCTTAATTTTGACAATGGAAAAATCAAGATGAAAGCCAGCAGTTACGGCGGGGAAGAAATGATAAAGCTGTACAAAAAATACGGCGGTGGCAAAGTGAACGAGGACATGCTGAAACGCATACCCGGCAAAGAGGTACTAGGTGCCGTAGCGCTGAACTTTAAACCGGAAGGCTTACGGGAGGTTTTGAAATTGCTGAACCTGGACGGCCTCATCAATATGGGCGCTGCTTCCATTGGCTTTACGCTGGATGATTTTGTGAAAGCCAATAAGGGCGATATCGTAGTGGGCGTTTCTGACTTTAAATTAACGCCCGATACTTCAGCAGGGCTTCCCGGTGAAGACGGCTTCAGCCCTTCACCCATGCCTAAACCTGATTTTAATTTTATCATTGCCGCATCTATCGGTGATAAGGATGCGTTCAATAAGCTGATAGCCGCCGGCAAAAAATTAGGCGCCAATTTCGGCAGCAGCGAAACCTTTAAGCCCGGCTATAACAGCAACGGTACTTATTTTGCGTTTGGCAATACCCAGCAAAATGCAGATGCTTATTTAAGCAGCAAAGGCAGCAATTTTGATTTCATTGACAAGATCAGCGGGGAAGCTTTTGGCGGGTACATTAACTTGCAATCGCTTATTAAAATTTTTGAAACAGAAGCGGCAAAAGATTCTTCTGCCAAAGTGATCTATGATGCCTCCTTAAAATTATGGGACAATGCCTATGCAAAAGGCGGCAAATTCAGCGATGATGCCATCCAGCAGGAAGGGGAAATAAACCTGGTGGACAAAAACACCAACAGCTTAAAACAGCTGAACCAGTACTTTTCTGTTATCGGCACAATAGTAAAGGAAAAAGAAAAAAAGCAGAAAGAAGACATGATGGCTTTTGAAGATGCGGTAACGCCCGGCAGCAGTAAAGATAGTGCTGCAGCTGTTCCCGGCAAATAATAAAAGATGAAAAATATTACTGCCAGTTCTTATCGGATTGGCAGTTTTTTTAACGCCGCCAATGCAAATCACTTTACAAAAAATATTTCCTGTTTTTTTTGATAAGGCAAGCAGTTCCGCATCACAGGTGTGGAAGCAGGATATTGTATTTAAACAGGGAGAGCATGTGCAGCTGGTAGCGCCCAGCGGCAGCGGTAAAACATCCTTGATACATTTTTTGTACGGGCTTAGAAAAGATTATGAAGGCAGCATCCTGTATGACGGTAACAATATAAAAGATTTTGATGCTGAGAAATTTTCCATATGGCGGCAGCAGCATATCAGCATTGTGTTCCAGGACATGCGGCTGTTTACAACACAAACCGTATTACAGAATATAGAAATAAAAAGATCGCTGAAGCCGTTTCACAGCAAAGATAAAATCGCTGAAATGGCCGGGCGGCTGGGCATCGAAAGCAAACTAAACAAGCTTTGCAGCACCTGCAGCTATGGCGAGCAGCAGCGCATTGCCATCATCCGTTCGCTGATGCAGCCTTTTGATTTTTTATTATTGGATGAACCTTTCAGCCACCTGGATGAAGCCAACAGGATGAAAGCAATGGAACTGATGGCCGAAGAAGCTGCTGCAAGAAAAGCAGCTATTATTTTAGTTGATTTGAAAGAGATAGAATATTTTAAAGCAGGCAGGGTTTTATACGTTTAAAGGTCACAACGTTTAAGTCGTTTAAAACGTTAGGCCAACGATTAAACGGTTTGTAACGGCTTAAACGATTCCAACGATGGCTCTATCATACAAACATATCGCCCCGTTTTTATCAGGCGGCCACAGCAGGTGGTCACGCCGGCTCAGCTATGCAGGGCTTGGCATAGGCGTATTGCTGCTATTGGTTTCTATCCAGATGTATATCAATATTGACCACTTATTAAAAAACAAGAACCCGAAGAAAACCGGTTTTGATTATATCTCTGTCACCAAGCTTATTACCAATGAGAATATGGCAGGCGATCACAGTTTTTCCGGGGCAGAAATTGCCGATTTTAAAAAACAGCCATTTATCGCTGGTGCCACACCGTTAGTGGCCAATAAATTTTCTGTAAGGGCCTCCGGCGGTAATAATTTTCCTTTTTCCACCGATCTTTTTTTAGAAGCAATAGACAGCAGCTTTATTGATACCATCCCGCCGGATTTTGTTTGGCAGCAGCCGCAGGATATAGTGCCGGTCATCATTTCATCAGATTACCTCGAATTGTACAATACTGTATTTGCCCCCGGCAATGATCTTCCGCAATTTTCAGCAAAGAGCATTGGCGCTATCACTATTCAGCTGGAATGTTTTGGCGACAGCGGCAGGGTGCAGGTTTTTAAAAGCCGCATTGTCGGCCTCAGCGACAGGATCAAC
The DNA here is from genome assembly GCA_048498115.1 of Bacteroidota bacterium. Lineage (GTDB taxonomy): Bacteria > Bacteroidota > Bacteroidia > Chitinophagales > Chitinophagaceae > Ferruginibacter. Next base: position 7,813 of record JBEHYP010000033.1, read on the forward strand.
TCGGTGCTGGTGCCTTTAAATTTTTTAGAATGGGCCAATAACAATATTGGTGGCAGCAAAGAGGCCAACCCTTCCCGTGTGTTCATTAAAACAAGGGATGCCAACAGCCCGGAACTGCTGAGCTTTTTGCAGCAAAAAAATTATAACATCAATAAAGACCGTTCAAAATTCGGCAGGATAAAGCAGGTGCTGCAGGCCATTGTAAGCGGCTTATCAGCCTTTGGTGTATTGGTAATTTTGCTGGCAATGATGCTGTTTTCATTTTACCTGCAGCTAGTGATCGCAAGGAGCAAAGAGAACCTGCAGTTATTGACCACCCTGGGCTATTCACCCTCATGGCTGAGTAAAAAAGTAGCCGGCAAATGGGTGCCTGTGTATGTGAGCATCATTCTTTGTGCGGTAGCCATCACTGCGATCTTTCAATGGTGCTTTAAAGAATATGCCATGAATGGAAGGGACGACCTGTCGTGGTTTGTTCATTGGGCTGTAATAGCAGTGGCATTGTTACTGCTGTTGCTTGCTGTCAGCATTAATTATAAAACAGTAAGCAAATTGCTGCATCAATTATAACCCTTCAAATACTACCGCAGCCCCCTGCCCTACTCCTATGCACATGGTAGCAAGCACATATTTTCCTTTACGTTTTTTTAATTCATGCAATAAGGTAGTAGATATCCTTACACCGCTGCAGCCCAACGGGTGTCCAATGGCAATAGCGCCGCCGTTTACATTTACTTTCTCCAGGTCAAGCCCCAGGTCATGAATGCAGGCAATGGATTGTGAGGCGAACGCTTCATTCAATTCTATTAAATCCAAATCACTAACGGCAAGGCCTGCCCGCTGCAACGCTTTGGTGGATGCCGGCACAGGCCCGATGCCCATAATGGAAGGATCAACACCGGCCACCGCCATGCTTAGAATTTTCGCAATGGGAGCAAGGTTATATTTTTTTACCGCTCCTTCACTTGCCAGCAACATGGCTGCCGCGCCGTCATTGATGCCACTGCTGTTGCCTGCCGTAACAGTACCCTCTTTAATAAAAGCCGGTTTTAACAGGCTGAGCTTTTCCATAGAAGTGGTACGGGGATGTTCATCCTTATCAAAATCAAAAACATCTTTACCTACCTGCACCTGTATGGGCAGCAATTCATCTGCAAATTTATTTTCAGCATGGGCCTTTGCATATTTGTCCTGGCTTTCAAAAGCAAATTCATCCTGCGCATGGCGGCTGATGTTCCATTGTTTTGCCACGTTCTCCGCTGTTTCGCCCATGCTGTAAGGATGGTATAAAGCAGCCAGTTCTTTATTGATGAACCGCCAGCCCATCGTGGTATCAAAAATTTGTGCATCCCTTGAAAAAGCAGTGGCTGCCTTTGGCATCACGAAAGGCGCCCTCGTCATGCTTTCCACGCCACAGGCAATGAACAATTCACCATCACCACACATAATAGCCCGTGCTGCATCCATTATGCTTTGCAGGCCCGATGCGCACAAACGGTTGACCGTAATGCCGCTAACGGTAACGGGCAACCCGGCAAGCAATGCTGCCATTCTTGCCACGTTCCGGTTGTCTTCGCCGCTTTGGTTGGCAGCCCCGGCTATCACATCTTCAATCGCATTTACATCAATGGAAGCATTCCGGTTTACCAGCGCTTTTATCACCGTTGCCAACAGGTCATCGGGCCGGATAGTGCTGAGGGAACCGCCATATTTACCAATAGGCGTCCTGATGGCATCAACTATATAAGCTGTTTGCATAAAACATTTTGTACCTCAAAGAACGTAAAAAAGCTATAAAGCGCAATGTTTTGTATTGATGGTTGCATTGAAATATTGCTGAATTGTTATATGGTTAAATTGTTGCCCGAGAACCCTTAATGCCCGGGAACTCTCCGCCAATACAGCAATTAAGCAATTTTAACCATGCAGCAACCTGGCAGTTCGTATCTTTGCCGGATGGCTGAAACAAAACAGAACATACGGCACTTAAGCGTGGAAGAACTGGCTTCTTTTCTTGCATCTGTTGGAGAAAAAAAATTCCGTACCAAACAGGTACATGAATGGATATGGAAAAAGAATGCCCAAAGCTTTGACGATATGAGTGATGTATCCAAAGAGCTGAGGCAAAGGCTGGCTGAAACTTTTACTTTTCCCGCATTAAAAGTGGATGCCACACAGCACAGCAGCGATGGCACTATTAAATCAAGGTTCAGCACATACGATGGTTATAAAATTGAAGGTGTTTTAATACCGACCGAAAAAAGAAATACAGCCTGTGTATCTTCTCAAATAGGCTGCAGCCTCACCTGCAAATTTTGCGCTACCGGTAAAATGGAACGTAAGCGCAATCTTGATTTTGATGAGATATACAACCAGGTAGCGCTCATTAACGAGCAAAGTGAAAAAACTTACAATAAAAAATTAAGCAATATTGTTTTTATGGGCATGGGCGAGCCATTGCTTAATTATAAAAATGTGCTGAAGGCCATTGACAAGCTTACCAGCAATGAAGGCCTTGCCTTCAGCCCCAAAAGAATTACAGTATCCACTGCCGGCGTAGCAAAAATGATAAGGCAATTAGGCGATGATAAAGTTCGGTTTAATTTAGCGCTGAGCCTTCATGCAGCAGATGATAAAAAGAGAAACGAGATAATGCCTATCAATGAAAGCAACAGCATTGCCGTATTGATTGAAGCGTTGAATTATTTTTATAACCAGACTAAAAACGATATCACGTTAGAATATATCCTCTTTAAAGACCTGAACGATTCACTGGAAGATGCTGCACACCTTGTAAAAATTTACCGGCAGATACCTACGCATCTTATCAACGTGATAGAATATAATCCTATTGATGGCGCCAGCTTTACCAAGCCTGATGAAGAAGCCACCAAAAGATTCACTGATTATCTTGCAGCACACAGGGTAAATGTGAGGGTGCGCCGCAGCCGTGGCAAAGATATTGATGCAGCCTGCGGGCAATTAGCAAACAAGTAAGTGCTGATGCAACCTGCAGGAACAAATTTTTCCAGATAAGGGTATAAGGTTACATTTGAAAATAAAAAACCATGCTTCCATTCAGTGAAATACTGGTACGTTTGGCGCTGGCTTCTTTATTCGGTGCCTTGATAGGCCTGGAAAGGGAAAGAAAGAACTGGACTGCCGGGATGAGGACGCACATGATGGTTTGCGTAGGGTCATCACTGATAATGATAGTGTCTGCTTTTGGGTTTTCAGATATTTTAGGAACAGACCACGTAGTGCTTGACCCGTCAAGAATTGCCGCACAGGTAATAAGCGGGATTGGCTTTATCGGCGCCGGCACCATATTATTCCTGAAAGAAGGCACTATCCGCGGCCTAACAACTGCTTCCGGCTTATGGACAGTGGCTGCAATAGGCCTGGCAACAGGTTGCGGAATGTATTTTGCCGCCGGCGCTGCCACGGTTATTGCATTGATCATTCTTTGGGCATTACAGCCTGTAGAAAGAAAGATCACTGAAAAATTCAGGCAGAAAACATTGAGAATTGTTACCACCTCCACGGCAGATGATACAGCTTTGCTGAAAAATTTGCTGAACGACAGCGGGATAAAGATCCTGCATTTTACACTTGACAAAACAGAGAATGAGCTGGTATTCCATCTTAAATTTGAGAATACCACCACTGGCCGGATAGCGGAGTTGATAAACGAATTGAAAAAGGATGCAACGATCAAAGAAATCACCTGGCATCAATAGATAAATATTCGCTGTTTGCAGCGCCTTCACATTTTATTTTGTCCTTGAATAAAAAAAAAAGGCAGGCTAATAGAAATAAGCCTGCGGTTTTTGAGAAAAATTGCATACTGTTCTAAATTTTTTCACCGGTACTGAACAGTAACCAAGCATACCGGTTATTTTCAATAAAGCAGCTTTCTGAACTATTGTTTAAGATAATACCAGATAGCTGCTTCTTTTTTATCTGGGTCCTATATACACAGCAGTGCCTGCTGCACGCCTTGTGCCCCCGCTATAAGTAAAATCACTGCACAGAAACAGTTCAAAGCATTGCAGACAATGAAATTGAAAAATTATTGATGATATAATGAGGGTAAATTACCGGGGCATGAAAATGAATGGCCCAGGCAGGAAGAATAATGATCAAAACGATCATAAGACAGTCAGGAGAGAAAAATGAATCAAAAAAGGCAAAGGCAGCAGCGCATATGAACCAATTATTTAAGAACGCAAATAAAAGCAGCGAATGAAACCATATTGAAATCTCTATCTTTGAACCGGGCGCAGCCTTGCTTAAAAATGATGGGGGATGTATTCTTTTATTTATTCAAATAACATTAAATACAGGCTGCTCAGGCATACTGTTTTCTGGCTTGCATGGATAAGCTATTTCATTACTTTGTATGTGCTGCGGCCCGTGTCTTACTCTATCGGCTTTGGCTCCTATCTTTCCTACACCATTATTGAAACACTTATGATGATGTCTGTTGACATCGTGTTTTGCTATATGGTCATGTACTTCCTGGTGCCCCGTTATCTTATGAAGGGGAAATACATCATGTTCTTTCTCCTGCTCGTGATATTCATCCTGCTTGATGCATCCGTATCCAATCTTTTTTATTATATATTTATCAACCCAATCAGGGAATATTTCAACCTCGATCCCTGGAAGGAAATAAAATTCACCCAGCTATTGCTGGGTATGAGCAGTGTGCTGATGATCACCTGGAGCGCCACCACCATCCGCTTTTTAAAGCTCTGGCATTTAAAACAGCAGGAAATAGAATTGCTGAAGTCAGAAAAAATTTCCAGGGAAATGAAGTTTGTTGACACGTATATACAACCCAGCTTTGTGCCGCTGCTGCTGAAAAAAGTATATTCCTTTTCTGTAGCCTCTTCACGTAAAGTGCCTGAAATGCTGGAACGCATGCAGCGGATACTGAGTTATTTGATTGATGAATGCAACCAGAGCACTGTGCTGTTAAGCAACGAGGTTGACAGGATAAAGGATTTTTTACAGCTGGAAAAATTGACCAACAACGGCCGGCTCAATATTAACTATGACCTGGATGCAGGCAACGCCGGCAAACGCATTGTGCCTTTTATTTTATTCCCGTTAATTGAAAATAATTTCAGGCAGGTAAATGACAACATCAGTGATAATCACTGGGTGAATATTACCCTTTCTCTTAATGACAATAACCTGGTGCTGGAAATCAAAAACAGCAAGCCTGTAGAAACATCCAACCTGATGAAGTATGAAACAGCCAATGTGCAGCAGATAAGAAAACGCCTTGAATTATTATATCCCCAAAGCCACAAGCTCAATATCATTATAGAAGAAGAAGCCTTTATAATACGGCTTGGAATTGCCCTGAACAGGGCGGTAATATAAAAAAGCGCCCCGCCGGCTTCTTTTATTCGTTATAAAAAATATAAAATTTTCACCGGGACTTTCAACTCAGGCATGAATTACCTGCACCGGAACACCCGAAACAAGCATTAAAACCTTTGCTGCACCTGCACCCTGTCAAGGCACCTGCATTGCGATCCTTATTTTTTTTATTATTACATCAGATACCGGAAGCCGGCATTTTATTTAAGTGGTAATAATTTTTATAAAAATGCCTGCGAACTTTATAACGTATAGTCAAAAAAACAAAACGCTCTTATGACCGGAACAGGCAAACGGCTTAAAGACCTCTATTTTACAATAGCAGGCATTCCCGCTTGTGCTTTTTTAGTGACAGTCCTTTACAATGGATTGTCCGGTAACCCCGGCATTAACTGGTTACCTGCAGATCTTGTTTTTCTCATCTTCATTTCAATATGCCTTTGGCTTGGCAACGTGCAGTTGCAATACCTGCTGCGACCGGCCCTGTATAAAATAAAAAATATTGCCGGCAGGGTGCTGGCGAGGTTCAGCCTTACTATCCTTTTCTCGTTTGTATTGTCTTTAGTGCTTTTTATTTTATGGAATTACCTGCTGCACCGGCAAAAGCACAGCACCAAAACCATCATGTCCTTACAGTTGATCTCTGTTTTTTTAAGCATATTCGTCAGCACTGTGTATGAAATTGTGTACCTGCATAAAGAACGGGCTTCTGACATTGTAAAAATGGAACGCACTGAAAGGTCTAAAATACAGGCACAGCTTGACGGGCTGAAAAACCAGGTGGATCCCCATTTTATTTTTAATTCGCTCAACACGCTTTCTTATCTCATCAGCCAAAACCCTGATACAGCCAGGCTCTTTAACGACACGCTGGCCAAAGTGTACCGCTACATACTGATAAAAAAAGAAAAAGACCTGGTGATGCTGAAGGAAGAAGTAGAATTTGCCAGCAATTATTTTTACCTGCTTAAGATACGTTACCAGGAAGGCCTGAAGATGACGATAGAGCTGAACGACATCATTACAGAAAATTACATGCTGCCGCCTCTGTCTGTTCAGATACTGATTGAAAATGCCATTAAGCATAATCACTTTACTGATAAAGTACCGCTTGAGATAAAAGTGCGTGTACATCACGACAAGATCATTGTGACCAATAACCGGAACGTAAAGCAATTTGAGATACAATCACCGCAAATAGGATTAAAGAACCTTGCAGAAAGGTATATGCTGATAACCGGCAACAATATCATCATACAGGACGATAAAGATATGTTCAGCGTGGTATTGCCATTATTAAAATCATAGCATCATGATAAACACATTGATTATTGAAGATGAAAAAACAGCCGCTGATAATTTAATGCGGCTGCTCAGGCTCACCAAAGAGCCTGTTTCCGTATCCGCTGTGCTTGGCAGCGTGGAAGAAAGCATTGCCTGGTTCGGCAACCACCAGCAGCCTGACCTCGTATTTATGGACATCCACCTGAAAGACGGCAATTCATTCAGCATTTTTGAAAAAATAAATATAACAGCGCCTATTGTTTTTATAACTGCTTATGATAATTACCTGGTAAAAGCGTTTGAGCAAAACAGCATCGAGTTTCTTTTAAAACCCATTGATGAAGTGGCTATCCTGCACACGATAAATAAATACAAAAAACTAAAGCAGCATTTCATTGCCCGCTACGATGAAATAGCCGGCAAATTTTTCATGTCAAAAAAGAAAAACAGGCTGATTGTAAAGAAAGGGATAGAATACCAGAGTGTGCTGATAGAAGACATTGCCTATTTTTTTACAGAGCACAAAGTGACCTTTTTGGTAACAAAGCAGGAGAAAAAATTTATGCTCGACCAAAACCTGAAAGAGCTGGAAGAAGAGCTTGATCCTGCCCTGTTTTTCAGGGCTAACAGGAAATACATAGTAAATATCGACTGCATCAAAAGCTATAAAACTTTTGAAAAGGTGAAGCTGACAATTGACCTGTCTATACCTGTGAACGAAGAAGTAATCGTGAGCCAGGAAAATGCCACTGCCTTTAAGAAATGGATGAGTGAAGTATAAGGAAGCTACGCTTCATATTTTTTTCGGTTAACCCAAACCCACTTCCGAATGCAGCTCCGGTATCTCAATATCCGAAAATCCTTTTTTGGCAAGGCGAAGTTTAAATGCCTGCTGCACTTCGTACTCTCCATGCACTAAAAATAAGCGCCTTACTTCTTTTGGATTTTGGCAGGCCAAAAATTGTGAGAGATCTTCATAATCACCGTGGGCGCTCATACTGCGGATGCTGCCTATCTCTGCATTCACTTCATGCAGTACGCCAAAGATGTTCACTTCTTTTCTTCCTTCCAGTAATTTACCACCCAGTGAACGCGGCTCACAGTAGCCGGTGAACAAAATAGTGTTGCGGCTACTTTCAATATTGTTGCTGATGTGATGCTTTACCCTGCCTGCATCGGCCATGCCGCTGGCAGAAATAATGACCATCGGCCCATTGCGGAAATTGAGCAGCTTGGATTCATCCACTGATTTTATAAATTTTAATCCTTTAAAACCAAACGGGTCATTGTCGCTCTGCAATATTTTCTGAATAGTCTTATTAAAATATTGCGGGAACCTTTTTACAATCTGCGTTGCTTCCACGCTTAAAGGCGAGTCTACAAAATAATCAAGGTCAGGCAGGCGGCCTTCCAGCTCCAGCTGGTTGAGGGCAAATAAAATTTCCTGCGTGCGGCCCACGCTGAATGCAGGGATAATAAGCTTCCCTTTTTTTTGCAGACAGGCTTTTTCTATCCATTGCAATATCTGGTCAGGCGTAGTGGTGGCCATATCGTGCAGGCTGTTGCCATAAGTGGATTCGATTAAAATAATATCCGCCTGCGGAAATACTTCCGGCGATTTTAAGATCACATCCCTGTAGCGGCCTACATCGCCGCTGAAAGTAATACGTTGTGTTTTGCCGTTTTCCTTCACTATCAAATGCACGGCAGCGCTGCCGATGATATGGCCTGCATCTGTATACATCACCTGCACATTTTCATCAATCGTGTGCCACTCGCCATACTCCACGGTCACAAATTTGTCCATTGCATTCAGCGCATCTTCCGTTTTATACAATGGCTGCAAATAAGGCTGTCCTTCCTGCGCCCTTTTTTTGTTTTCATACTTTACTTCATTTTCCTGTATGCCTGCCGAGTCTTCCAGCAGCACAGCCGTTAATTCTTTGGTGGCAGGTGTGCAAAATATTTTTCCCTGGAAGCCATCGGCCACAAATTTTGGGATCAATCCGCTGTGGTCAATATGTGCATGGCTTAATATCAAATGGTCCACTTCTGCCGGGTTAAAGCCCCAGTGCCTGTTCATGGCATCGGTATCCCTGCCCATGCCCTGGAACATGCCGCAGTCTAATAAATATTTTTTGCCGTTGGTGAGCGAAAGCAAATGTTTGGAACCGGTAACAGTACGGGCTGCGCCGTGGAAAGCAATCTTCATAGTTAATAGTTTTATTGTTTAGGAAACAAATAAAAATTGTTGATGGCCATATTGCTAAATCGTTGGGAACCTCAGGCTTAAAATTCCAAATAACAATTCAGCCATTTAACAATAAGTTCCTAAAGTAAGCAAGTATTTTGTTAATTACGGTTTTTTACTTTAAACGACCATTCTATAAAAAATTCTGCCACTACTTCGCCTTGTTCATTATAGCCTGTTGATCTTGCCCTGATGGTTTTTCCTTCGCCGCTGCTGGTAGCTTCATCCACAATATTTTTAATTGCAATGCCGTCTTCACAGATAAAAGTAGTGATGCCGGTTGCTTTTTTATAATAGGTTGCCTGCAGGCCTGTTACCAGCATGGATACAGGTGGGTTTCGTTTGTGAATATGCATCATGGAAAGCAGGCCGGTGCTCATTTCCGCCGCCATGGCAAGGCAGGCAAAGTAGATGCTTTTAAAAGGGTTTTGAGATAACCACGTATACGGCACCGTTACTTCTGTTTTTCCGGGTGTGATATTTTTCACCCGTACACCACAAAAAAATGCGCTGGGTAGTTTTAATAATAAAAAGAGCCTGAATTTAACAGGATGTTTGATCAGTTGTATAAAGTGGTTTGAGTTGCTCAATATTTTAATTGTTTAAGCCCGGGCTTCCGGTGATCTGACCATACAAATTATATCAATCCGTTAATCAGGAATAAAATTAAACCCAGGATTGGATATGATGGTATGACCGCTATGATCAAATCCCGGCCTGTCCTTCGGTACCGGCCGGTAGGTATAAGATACAGGTTAAAGATAAGTTTCTTTTTAATGCAGGCTGCTTCAATAGCTTTGCCGGGAAAACGCTGCTGGAAACCTTTATATTTTCAGGGCGGCTTGCCTTTGATCACAAGACGTTGCAGCAAACAAGCATCCCTGCAAAAGAAGAAGAAATAATTAACTTACAGCCAAAATCAATCAACATGTTATCAAAGTGCAGGATGGTTTGTATGCTCAGTTTTATTGTAAATACCCTGCAGGCACAGGATGAAGAAGTAAAAGCATTGAACGATGCTTTTAATACATTCGGGGCTTATCAGAATGGCAGGATTGATTCCTTACCACGGAATGCCGCTAACTACAAGAAAATGATTGCCTGGCTCGACAATGCTTTTAAAACATTCATACTTCACAGGAACAGCCAGCAATATGAAGAATTTAAACCGGCAAAAGATCGTATCAACCTGAAATTGTTCAGGCTGGAGAATGGTATGGAGATCGATGCTGCTTCATTCTGCGTGGATTCGGTTAGTTATGTTGTATTCAGTTATAAAACCCAGGACCGGCCCAATTACTTTGTCAAGAGGTTGCAGGATAATGCAATTGTATTTAGTGGCAATGCAAAAGCGGCTTATGTTGACGGGATGTATGCAATTGAAAAAAACAGGCTACTGCTGGTGGAAGAAAATGGCGATCACAATACAAGCCGTAAAGTATCGATAATCGCAACAGAAGGCAAAGAATGGAAACAATTGAAAGCATTCAGGGGAAAAGCATTTGGCCAGGTGGCTGGTAATTATATGGAGAAAAAATTTATTGACAGGAGAACCTGTTTTCAGCTGGCGTGTGATATAGATATATTAATGACAGCGCCCCATGACGCCAACAAAGTTTTATTTGACGAAAAAACAAAAACGCTTAGTTATAAACAATACAGCGCTGATGGCCGGTTTAAAAAAGTAGAAGCAAAATATAAAAATGGCCTGTTCGTGATAGATGACTATAATGTGGGTGATGAAATTTCTTCGGACAGTCCGGCCGTTCCGATGTGATAGTTCATATATTGTTCTGTAAATCCCTGCCGGCGCAGGCTGCCCGGCCGCTGGCGTTTTGCTGCTACGAATCTACATAAGGCTACGCTGCTTGTTGTTGAACAGGCATTTTATTTTGCAGCATTCTCATATTGTGCAGGATCAAGTGCTTTAGGTGTCCATGCATTTAAAAACTCCAGCACTTTCTCTTTATCGTAGCTGCTTTTGCCGTCTTCCAGGTAAGCGCTGTTTTGTGTATGCAATCTCTGCCCTTTCCCGTCGAGAATGATAAAAACAGGAAAACCGAAGCGCTGCGGAAAGCCGTATCGGGCAAACACCGGTTTGTTCTGGTTTTCTTTGCTGTAATTGAGATGGTAAATTACATAGCTACTGTTGAGCAAGGAATCAATTTGAGCATCTGCTTTGCAAAACCGGTTAAATTCAATACACCATTTGCACCAGTTGCCGCCCGCCTGTATCAATACAAACTTATTTTCGGCAGCAGCCTGTTTTACGGCAGCTTCAATGCCGGCTGCAGCATCAGCATTGGGATCGTATAATTTTTTTTCCTGCGCAAAGGAAGCAATGGAGAAAAATAAAACGAAGAAAAGAAGAAGTGGTTTTTTCATTCAATAAAGTTAAGAATGCCCGATGAAAATTAACGTTAATACAATGCCTGTTCATTGATCGAACAGGCATCTATGCGTTTAAAATGTTTTTACTGCTTATCAATCTCCACCACGCAACCCACTACATTATTCTGCTCCCCTGCACCGGCTTTAAAATAAATAGTGCCATTGGCTGTATTGTTATACTGCACATTTTTAATGGAAGTGGAAGCAATGGCTTCATTCAGCTTGCCTGCATAAGTGGACTGGCTGCTTTTGTTGATAGCCGTATTCACTGCATTATAATCCAGTTCTTTTTTGCTTACTACGATGCCCATAAAATCTTTGTTTCCGAGGCTGTCTGCACGAATGGATTCTTTACGTGGGAACAGCCTTGTACCCGTAATACCGCAATAAGGCGAGTGAATGGGCTTGTAAGGAAACAATACAAAGCTGCTGCCTGCGGTATTGGGCGTAAATAAATAAATGTAGCACTCCACCGCATTTTTAATTTCAATTTTAAAACGGGTGCCTTTTTTTACCGGCGCCACGGTTGCAAAATTATTGCTGCCGCCTGCTTTTAAAGGAATGTATTGTTTGGTATCGTTGTTCACCAGGCCAATGGTACATTCAAAAGCCACGTTGAGCGCAGCACCACGTTTTGGCATTGGGTCAACACCATAGGCTTCCCTCACAAATTCTTTAAAATCGCCGTACCGCACCCAGCCAAAGCCATTTTCTCCCCATTCAGGTCCCCAGCTGTTCATGATCTGGAAAGCGCCGCCTTCCAATCTATCATCATAGCCCACCACGCACATCGCATGACCACCAAAACCAATCTGCCGGTAATCATCATCCGTGGGGTGCCATACTTTTTGCCCCATCATGTCCTGCATAAAAGTGCCGCCCACCATCATACCAATTACCACCGGCGCATCTTTTGCCAGATGTTCTTTTATCGCCCTTAAATTAATTCCATTGGGATCATCGCTTTCTGTAAGGCGGTTAAAGCCATGCATACGGTGCTGCTGTGCTTCATGCTGCAGCTCCCCGGAAGGCTGCCTGCTGCAATCCTGGTCATCATAAGGAAATTCATTAAAGGGCACAGCGCCTCTTTCGGTCATAAATTTCATTGCATTTATAATGTAAGAGCCCTGGCAACCATCCATCCCGATCTGATTGTATAAAAATGAAGGGCTGTATGCCACGCTGTTGGGATCAGTGGCTGTGCTGGCGCTTTCAATAATTGTTCTTGCCGCATAGGCGCTGCTCCATGCCACGCAACTGCCATGCTCGCCCTGGTTTTGCCTGGCAGGTGCAAACCTGGCGAGTGATACTGCTTCGGGCAAAGGGTTTTTACTGTTGTCATCTGCCAGCGGTTCGTATACACTCGCTTTTTTAAACTGGTTGGGATCTAATATGCCGCCCTTGGTTAAATCAGCAGTGCTTCCTCCCCCGCTGCTGCCCATGCAGCCGCCATTCTTCATTAAAAAATAGCCGCCGCCAACGATCAATAACAAAACGAATATGCCTTTTCCACCACCGCCCCTGAACAATGTAAAGAGCAAAGGGAGAAAAGCCAATATGCCTCCGCCGCCACCACTGGTATTGCCGCCACGCCCGCCACCGCCGCCTGAATCATCATTGTAGTCCTGCTGGTCCTGCGGATCGTCCACCATTTCTAAAGCCATAGTAGTAAAATTTTTGGGTGAAAAATTGATAATTAAATGTAGGGAGATTTTTTTTAATGGTAAGACTGTGTAAAAGTCACGGCAGTTGTTTACCGGAATAATTTTTTAACTGAAAAGAACACGAAGAAAAAACACAAAGGGCACAAAGTTTTTCTTTGCGCCCTTTGCAGCTTATTTATAATAAAGACCTCTGCGGTCTCTGCCCTCAGCATGCCGTTATTTTTTCTCATGCACAGAAGGGAACACAGAGAAAACTTTTGCGCCTTATTTACTTAGCGCACCAACGTGAAAATTCTTCTTACTCCACCACCTGATTCTTCAGCAGGTCTTCAAACACATCCCTTCTTCTTATCAGCTTAGGCACACCCTCTTTCAGCAATACTTCGGCAGGCTTTAAGCGGCCGTTGAAATTGCTGCTCATTTCAAAACCATAAGCGCCGGCATTGTAAAAAACAAGGTAATCGCCTTCCCTTACTTCATTCAGTTTCCTGTCCCAGGCAAAAGTGTCTGTTTCGCAAATATTGCCTACTACATTGTAGATTCTCTCAGCGCCATTGGGATTGCTGATGTTTACAATATGGTGATAGGCATCGTACATCATGGGCCTTATCAAATGATTGAAGCCGCTGTTTACCCCCACGAAAACTGCAGAAGGCGTTTGTTTGATCACGTTAGCCTTCACAATAAAATAGCCGCACTGGCTCACTAAATATTTTCCCGGCTCAAACCATACTTCCAGTTTTTTTCCTGTTTCATTTTCAAAAGCGGCGAATGCTTCTGCTACTTTTTCACCCAAAGTAGTAATATCTGTTTCCGCTTCTCCCGGCTGGTAAGGCACCTTAAAGCCGCTGCCCAGGTCAATAAATTCCAGGTTGGGAAAATGAGTGGCAGTGTTGAACATTACTTCCAGCCCTTCCAAAAACACACGGATATCTTTTATTTCGCTGCCGGTGTGCATGTGGATGCCGGTAACGTTGAGCTGCGTTGTTTTTACAATCCTTTCAATATGCCGCATCTGGTGGATGGAAATACCAAACTTGCTGTCAATATGCCCGGTGGAAATTTTATAATTACCGCCTGCCATAATGTGGGGGTTCAGCCTGATGCAGACAGGATAGCTGCCGCCAAACTTATTGCCGAATTGCTCCAGAATGGAAATATTATCAATGTTGATATTTACACCCAGCTCCTTCACCTCTACTATTTCATCAAAGTCAACACAATTGGGAGTATACAAAATATTTTTTTTATCAAAGCCTGCCAGCAGCCCCAGCTTCACTTCATTTACGCTTACGCAATCAAGGTTAGCGCCCAGTGATTGTATATACTTCAGCACATTAATATTGGTAAGTGATTTACAGGCATAGAAAAAGCGGGCATTGCTGTTTTTAAATGCTTTTTCCAGTTTTTTATACTGGGCCGCTATTTTTTCTGCATGGTACACATACACAGGTGTTCCAAATTCGTTGGCAATGTCAATGAGCTGCTGGTGTGGGAGGTGTTTTTCCATTATGGTGATTTAAATTAATGCTGATTTATTATTCAATATGATTTATATGATTTTTTGAACGCTTTAATCATAGCATCATACAATCATTTAACCCTTATTAATAAAAAAGGTATGAACAATTTCCGTTTCATACCTTTCAATATTTTGTTTATAAACAAGGTTATGAGCCGGGTTCTTCCTCTCCGTCCTTCTTCACCTGCTTATCTTCCACTATTTCGCCTTCTGCATTCACTACCAGGTTTTCCTCCGGTTCTTCTGCAGTTTCAATTGTTACTTCTTTTGTAATAACAGCCACTTCAGTGTTGTCTTCTGCTGCCGCTGTCAACCCGCTTACTTCAGTAGCTTTTACCAGCTCATCCATCAGCACTTCATTTATTTTTGGCAAATCAGCGGCGCTGTTAATGCCAAAATAATCCATGAATGATTTGGAAGTAGCATACACCAATGGCTTGCCCACCGCATCTTCATTCCTGCCGGTGATGATGATCAGGTCTTTTTCCAGAAGCTTCTGCACTGCATAATCGCAGTTCACACCACGGATAGATTCTATTTCGCTTTTGGTAATAGGTTGTTTGTAGGCAATGATGGCCAGGGTTTCCAGTGCCGCCACAGAAAGACGTTTTAAAAATTTTTCGCCGTTCAGCTGCGCAACGGTTTTATGAAAATCTTTTTTGGTGAGGAACTGCCAGCCGCCGCCGCTCTGCTTTACTTCAAAGGGATAAAACTCTGCATTGTATTTTTCCCTGATGCCTTCCACTGCCGCTTCCACCTGCCCGGGTGTAGCCCTGTCTTCAATAAAAGCCAGCGCATTGTTCAACAATTCCAGCAGCTCTTCATTCGTCAGTGGCTTATCACTGGCAAATATCAATGCTTCTATATGTGGTATTATTTGAGAGAGTTCCATTTTTTAATTTGATGATGGATGATGGATGATTTGGAGATGATTTTCCTAATAACCTAATCATCAAATATCCAAATTTTCAAATCTTCTATCCATTCAACGCTGCCGCCCCGCTCACAATTTCCGTCAATTCGGTAGTGATGGCTGCCTGCCTTGCCCTGTTGTAGCTTATCTTTAATGATTTCAGCAATTCATTGGCGTTATCGCTGGCTTTGTCCATGGCTGTCATCCTGGCGCCGTGTTCGCTGGCATTGCCGTCAAGAACAGCTTTGTACAATTGCGTATTCAAAATTTTAGGCATCAGCTCGTTTATCAATGTAGCCTTATCAGGTTCAAAAATAAAATCAGCTTTTTTCTGCCCTTCTTTTGCCGCCACTTTCTGCACCGGTAAAAATTGTTCTGTAACAAACCGCTGTGTTGCGGCATTTTTAAATTCGCTGTAAACAATTTCCACCGCGTCTGTTTCTTTATTGCCAAAAGCTGCCATTGCATATTGTGCAGCAGCCTGCACTTTTTCAAAACTCAGCCCGGTAAAAATATCCCAGAATTTATCATACACTTTAAAGCCGTTCTTATTAAAGTGTTCATAGCCTTTTTTACCAATGGGCAGTATTTCCACGTTGCCTTTGGCAAACTGTGCAGCGTATTTTTCTTTTGCTATCTGTTTGGCTAATTTAATCAGGTTGCTGTTATAACCGCCGCACAAACCACGGTCGCTGGTAACCACAATAATCAGTACTTTATTCACCGTTCTTTCAGCAGCCAGCGCCATATTCACACTCCCATCGCTGTTGCTTACGATATTGCTAAGCATTTCCTGCAATTTCTGTGAGTAAGGCCTCATTTGCGTAATGGCATCCTGTGCCCTGCGGAGCTTTGCCGCGCTCACCATCTTCATCGCCTTGGTGATCTGCTGGGTGCTCTGTACACTTTTTATCCTGTTACGTACTTCCTTTAAGGCTCCTGACATATCAATTAAAATTTTACCGCTTTAATTTCGGTGTGCAAATGTAGGGCAAAAATGGCTAAAAGGACGAACGGTTTTCCACAAAAACAAAGGGCCCCGGCCGGGTTTTTAGCTGTTTTTTCAATTTTTTTTGCCAATTTGCCGGGAATATCAGTTTTTGTGCAATATTTGACAGCTATGAATTTAAACCGGTACTCAATCTAAACCACCAACAAGCTTGTAAAATGTCCCCGTTTTCATTAACATTTAACCTGCTCTTCACCTTAGCAATAAAGTTGCCCATTGTAGCTTATTTTTTTAAAAAAAGAAAGCGGCAGTCTGCAATAAACATCGCCATGATTATAAACCTCACCAGTTGGGTCATCAGTAAAATAATATGGCTCCAGTTTGCAGAAGTAAGCCCTCATATCCTGCTGGAAATAACCATCGGCATGGCGGTAGTGGAAGGTGTCGCCTATTGGTATTTTTTAGGCCGCAACTGGAAAAAAGCATTATTGATGGCCCTTGTTACCAATATTGCCGCATATCTCATTACAACGTATATCAAGATGCCCGCCGGGCTCTTCCAGAAAAAAACAACCATTATTCATTAGAGGCAAAAGGCGGAAGGTAGAAGCATAAGGAAGACCTCCTCCACCTTACGCTTTACACCTTAGACCTTACACCCTAAACCTTAAAATCTTACACCTTATCTTTGCCGCTGTCAATTTGGCTTTTGATTCGTTTCAGCACCATATTTGACTGCAATACCATTTCAAAACCATACAAATACAACATATCCACTAATACGATTTTATGATTGGCATTATAGCAAAGCTTTTTGGCGGTAATAAAAGTGAGAAGGATGTAAAAAAGATCATGCCCAAAGTAGGCAGGATCAACGAATACTTTTCGCAATACCAGTCCCTCAGCAACGACCAGCTGCGGGGGAAAACCAACGAGTTCAGGGAAAAAATACAACAGCACCTTGCTTCTATTGACGAAGAGATAAAAAATAAAAAAGACGAGGCCGAGGCATTGCCCACTGAAGATATTTCCGGCAGGGACGCTATTTACCATGAAGTGGACAAGCTGAAAAAAGACAGGGACAAAAAAATTGAAGATATACTGGAGCAATTGCTGCCCGAAGCTTTTGCCGTGATGAAAGAAACAGCCCGCCGTTTTAAAGAAAACAGCAGCATTGAAAGCACGGCCACCGAATTGGATAAAATACTCGCTGCCAAAAAAGATTATATCAGCATCAGTGGCGATACTTCTATTTATAAAAATACTTGGAAGGCAGCCGGCGGCGATGTTACCTGGAACATGCTGCACTACGATGTGCAGTTGATTGGCGGCATGGTATTGCACAGCGGTAAAATTGCAGAAATGGCTACCGGTGAAGGTAAAACCCTGGTGAGCACCCTGCCTGCTTACCTGAATGCGCTGGCCGGCGAAGGCGTACATATTGTAACAGTGAACGATTACCTGGCCCGCCGTGACAGCGAATGGAACGGCCCCGTGTTTGAATGGCTGGGCATTACGGTTGACTGTATTGATAAACATGAACCCAACAGCGATGCAAGGCGCAATGCCTACAACGCCGGCATCACTTACGGCACCAATAATGAATTTGGCTTTGATTATCTCCGTGATAACATGGTGCACAATCCTGATGAAATAGTGCAGCGCAAGCATCATTTTGCGATGGTGGATGAAGTGGACAGTGTATTGATTGATGATGCCCGTACACCTTTAATCATCAGCGGCCCTGTTGGGCACAGCGACAACACCCAGCAATTTTTTGACCTTAAGCCAAGAATTGAAAAGCTGGTGGATGCACAGCGCAGGGCGGTAAACCAATACTTAATTGAAGCAAAGAAAAAAATTGCCGAAGGCAATGATGATCCCAAAGATGCCGGCCTTGCATTGATGAGGGCGCACCGTGGTTTGCCTAAAAACGGTGCATTGATCAAATTTTTAAGTGAGCCGGGCATCAGGGTGAAATTGCAGAAAGCAGAAAACTATTACCTGGCCGACCAGCAGAAAGAAATGCCCAAAGTGGATGAAGAGCTTTACTTCCACATTGATGAAAAAAATAACCAGGTTGATTTGACCGACAAAGGCATTAACCTCATTACAAAAGCCGGTGAAGACCATGAGTTTTTTATACTGCCTGATATTGCCACCAAGCTGGCTGAAATTGATAAAGGCATCCTGAATGCGGAAGAAAAATTACAGCAGAAAGAAAGTTTATTGGGCGATTATTCTGTAAAAGCCGACCGCATTCATACAGTGCAGCAGTTGCTGAAAGCATATACCTTATTTGAAAAAGACGTGGAGTACGTGGTAATGGATGGCGCCGTAAAAATCGTGGACGAGCAAACAGGCCGTATTCTTGACGGCCGCCGCTACAGCGATGGATTGCACCAGGCCATTGAAGCAAAAGAGAATGTAAAGATTGAAGCAGCTACGCAAACCTATGCCACTGTTACTTTGCAGAATTACTTCCGTATGTACCACAAGCTTTGTGGTATGACGGGTACTGCCGAAACGGAAGCAGCAGAATTGTGGGACATTTATAAATTAGATGTGGTGACCATTCCCACCAACTTAAAAATTATCCGCAAAGACGAACAGGACCTGGTGTATAAAACCAAACGTGAAAAATACAAAGCGGTAATTGATGAAATTGAAAAGCTCCGCAATGCCGGAAGGCCTTCGCTGGTAGGTACCACTTCAGTTGAAATAAGCGAATTGCTGAGCAGGATGCTGAAGCAAAAAAATATTCCGCACAATGTATTGAACGCAAAACAGCATGCCAAGGAAGCGCAGGTGGTGGCAGAAGCAGGCCTGGCCGGCGCTGTTACCATTGCCACCAACATGGCGGGCCGTGGTACGGATATTAAGCTGGGGCCCGGTGTAAAAGAAGCGGGCGGCCTCGCCATTGTAGGCACCGAGCGCCACGAAAGCCGCCGTGTTGACCGGCAGCTCCGTGGGCGTGCAGGCCGCCAGGGCGATCCCGGCAGCTCCCAATTTTTTGTGAGCCTTGAAGATGACCTGATGCGTATGTTCGGCAGCGAACGCATTGCTTCCCTGATGGACAGGATGGGATACAAGGAAGGCGAAGTGATACAGCACAGCATGATCTCCAAATCCATTGAAAGGGCGCAGAAAAAAGTGGAAGAAAACAACTTTGGTATCCGCAAGCGCCTGCTGGAATACGATGATGTGATGAACAAGCAGCGTAATGTTGTTTATACCAAGCGCAACCATGCTTTGTTTGGCGAAAGGCTGGCGCTTGACCTTGACAATGCTTTTTATTCCGTTGCCGAAGGATTGATTAATTCCTTTAAAGAAACCGGCGACCACGAAGGCTTTAAGCTGGCGGCCATCATGAATTTTGGTATTGATACCACCATTACCGCAGAAGAGCTGGATAAAGACAATGTGCAGAATTTAGCAGATAAATTGTATGCTGAGTCCAAAAGCAATTACAACCGCAAAGTGACTTCTGTTGCAGCGCAAACATTACCCATCATTAAAAATATCCGCAAAGAGCAGGGCAGCCATATTGTGAATGTGGCCGTGCCATTTACTGATGGTAAAAAAGCAATACAGGCGCTGGCCAATATTGATAAAACCATTGAAGGCGGTGGCGGTGAATTAATGAATGCGCTGGAAAGAAGCATTACGCTGGCGCTGATTGATGATGCATGGAAAGAACATTTAAGGGCCATGGATGATCTGCGCCACAGTGTGCAAACGGCAGGCTACGAACAAAAAGACCCGCTGGTGATCTATAAAATCGAAGCCTTTAATGCCTTTAAGCAAATGGACGACCAGGTGAACAAAGACATTGTAAGCTTCCTTTGCCATGCAGGCATACCAATGGAGCAAACCAATGCCGGCAAAATAAAAGAAGGCCGTGAACAAAAGACCGATATGAGCCGCATGAGGGAAAACAAAGCCGAGATTGATGCAGCAGGCCAGGATTATGCCGCTAATGAAAGAGATTATTATGATCCTTCCGCGCCGGTAAAACAGGAGCCTGTGAGAGTAGAGCCGAAGATCGGCAGGAATGATCCCTGCCCCTGCGGAAGCGGGAAGAAGTATAAGAATTGCCATGGGAGGGAAGCGTAAAAATTAAAAAAGCCATTCATAAACTGAATGGCTTTTTTAAACAGGATTAACTACCCTTTTTCAATTAAATTACCTAATGAATCTTCGGTAATGCAACACAGCATCCCTTCAGATCAACAGTTGTTATTATTGGTGTAAATGCCTGGCTAAGACATACATTACTTGTTGTAATAGCATTGGGTATGCCCGTCACCGTTAATGTCCATGTACCAATATTCGAAGGATCACTGCCATCAACAGTTATGGACTCGCCGGTAAGTGTTTGGTTGGACGGCCCCACCCATTCATAAGCAGCATCTCTTATAGGACAGGCAGGAGTAAGCGTAGCAAAACACTCGGTAGCGCCCGGGGACGGTACAATCTCTGTCATATAATGATCATCATTTGAAACTAATTGAGGTAACACTATAGCAAAAGCTCCTTGTTCGCTGCTTGCATGGTTAAGCGGGTCATGATAGGGACGTATCCATAGCATATCGTAATTATCATCAGCCGTAAATTTTGTAGCAATCTGCTCCCAATCAGTGTTAGATATATTTGTTTCGCAATATATTATTTGTGAGTTCCCGGGGATGTCAGGGAGATTGTAGCTGAATGGATTTGCCTGACTGGCATAATCATCACAATGAAGAAGTATAACCTGGAACTGATCCAGTTGCGTGCAAGGTAATGCAAGGCTTGACTTAAAATGCTTAAACATTGAGAATGTATAATTATTAGATATCACCAGTGGCCGTATTCTTATAACAACCCCTTCTGAAACTGAATATCCGTAAGGGGCAAAGCCGATGTAAAAATTCATTGATGCAAAGTTGATGCCTGGAGCAAAGGAGGAAAGAGAATTATATTCACCGAAATACCCGTTTATATCGGGAGAGCCATTAAATGGAGCCCACCCATTGGGAGAACAGTCAGCATCTTCAAAAGCAGCTTGAGGATCATAGGGAGCGCAAGGATGAGAAAGAGTATTATTTTGAATAATGCTGCAATCATCATTTGTTATAGGGCTGTTACAATCAATTATCCGGTTGAGGGGTTGAGGTTCAGATGGCGGCCTTCGTAAAATGGCAGCTCCGGCTGTGGATGGATAGTTTCTGCTTGCATCATCAATATCCAATAAGATTAAAGGGTTGTTGATATAATACCGGCAATCGAACCGGTGATCCCAAAAGGAAACCATTACATACAAATCAACTGCAGAATTAAAAGGCACTTCAAATTGCTTTGAAAGTACATCAGTACTTACCACTGTTTGCCAGTTATGCAACGTTTGCAGCGGCGTATGATAAAACCCGGTGAAATAATCTCCCGAGGCTATACAATCATAAATATTATCTTCAGCAGCAAGCAAATTATTACTGCCCAAATAAAAACAATAAGATCTTGCACCTGGTGCATTCAAATAGTTTTTAAAAATATTGTTCTTCACATTCAGGTCAACCTGGTTTGTTTCAGGTATATACAGCAGGGAGGAAGAAGATTGGTTTTCTTCCTCTTCTTTGGAAAAATAAACAGAGTTGTGGTATACATTCGCAGTTCCCTTCGGCCCGTCAATCTTTATGCCCGATATCAGTACCCGTTCAGCAGCATTGTGCATGCTGAAATTTAAAATGTTCCCGATAAAATGATTGTACACAGCAGTGCTGGCCCCTTCATCACTTGCTATTGCCTGCAATGCGCAGGCCTCTTTTAACTCCGTGCCGGGGCCCTCGTAAATAATATCATGTATTCTGTTACTATAAAGATTATTGTTCCCGTAAAGATTGAGGCAGTTTATCCCGTAAACAGAAGCATCCGCTTCGGGGCTGTAAAATTCTGCCTGCTGTACCACGTTATAGCTTATTAATGCATCACCTTCATTTACTAACAATATACCGCATACATCCTCCTTGCCATTGATACCCTCAGGACAGCCTATCGGTCCTGTTTCTTTGCTCCCAATCGTGCAATGGCTGATGCTGCAATGGCTTTCATACGCTTCGTATTTGATGCTGCCTTTTAATACAATGCCCCTGTATGAATCATACACATTATCATGCAGGTAATGGTTGTATGAATTATTGCCCTCCGCGGAAGTTCTTTCATTGGTATTTCTTTGATATATTCCGATAGTATTTATATCCTGCCTGTTTAAAGTGATGGTGCAGTTTTTAATGATATTATAGGTAGCTCCATCCTTTGTGCCACCGCTGATAATATAATACCCAAATTCGATTCTTTGTTTATTAGCTTCGTTTCTTTCTCCATCTGTTCCCTGCTTAATATCAATTCCGTCAAAAATCACAAAATCTGATGCCAGCAGGGCAATGCCGTAATCCCCGTCCCCTATTCCGGCTGCAGGAATAATTACAGGGTTAATGCCTTCCTTATCTTTTTCAAATACGATATTTTTCTCTTTTCCAAGACCGGATTGTTTAAGTTTGGGAACTATTACAGGTTCGTAAAAAACCTGCCCGTTAGCCACTTCATACACTACAGGAAAATCTTCGGCATTCAGCGATGTGGCATTTAAAACAGTAATAGCATCGGTAAAATTTTTGTACTTGGCGCCATTGGCAAATGCGGGAGCGGTGCCGTAGGCCGCCGTGTTATTGATGAACAGGGTGGTTTGCGAAAAACAATGATCCGAAGCGGCCAAGAGTACTGTGAAGAATGAAAAGTTTTTAATTATTTTCATGTTGCCTGATTTTTTATTAAGGTAAAGTTTTGCGGACAATAACAGGAGCTATTTAGCTATGACAATTTTTTTATGAAGGGTGGTACCTTTTTCGTCCATTACTTTTACCAGGTAGCTGCCTGCCGGCAATTTCCCTATATCAATAGTGCTGTTTGCCTTACCGGAAATATTCATTATGCTTATCAAGCCGCCGGTGGCATTATATAAATATGCTTTTGTATTGCCCATAAATCCTGTAATGGAAACATGAAAAGCATCCCTGCCGGGATTGGGATACACATACAGGCCGGGCTGTTTGCTGTCTTTTACATTATCCGCAGAAACCGGTGCGGCATTATTATTTTGCTGCGCTGAAGTGTAAGGCCTTAATGAAGCGCCATCGCAGGAACTTTGTTTATAGGCCACTTCGCCGTTAGCACTGGTAGCATCATCCATCTTGCCGAAAGAATAAAAATTGGTGCACCCATCCCGTATTGAGGCAAGCGATGGGAATATTGTATTTTTCTCCGCCCGGTTATCATCGCTGAGATAAAAAAACTGGTTACTGTAAAGAGGTGAGATAACCACCGAAGAACTGCCGGAAAAAGAAAGGCTGAACCTTTTTGAAATGGCATTGATATTGCAAAAATCATTGCTTCCGGTTGTACAGGCGGTTTGCTGCCATACCACTTCAAATTTATAGCCGAATGGTTCAGACAGGCTATTATTATAATATTTTACAACCGGGAAGCCGGTATAAACATAATTATAATTGCCATCGCAGGCGGCTTCCAGTTCGCTGTTGATGATATAAGGCGCCGACAACCAATCATTGAGTATATCGGGCACATCATCCAGGTAACTCCTGGCCACCACCACTATATTTGACCTTGCATTGTCCTGGTCAAGCTCGTTAAAGCAAAGCACAAAATCGTATTTCCATGCCTGGTCAAGCCGGGGAGTGCGTATTCTTTTACCGGGATCATTTATAGAATAAGCTGTCCAGCTCCCCCAGTCAGCCGGCACAGTTCCGGGTTCATGATCCGTTACTTTTACCACCAGCTTTTGAATATTACCCACCCGGTACAAAGCGCTCACGCCAAAATGCCCTGTGCTGCCTACGGCAATATCAGGATTGCTGTAGGCACCGCCGGGATCATCTGCATCATAAAACACATTATCACGGCTGCCCCCGCTTCCTAAATCAAGCAAAATACCACTTGCCATTCTGCTCTGGATAACGATACCCCCATTCTTGCTATAGGCAATGCCCACTTCTGTAGGATAAACTGAGGGCACATGATTCCCGGCATTTTTATACGCTATGCTCACCCTGTCAAAATAATCT
The DNA here is from genome assembly GCA_048498115.1 of Bacteroidota bacterium. GTDB lineage: Bacteria > Bacteroidota > Bacteroidia > Chitinophagales > Chitinophagaceae > Ferruginibacter. The sequence goes on from JBEHYP010000033.1 coordinate 32,301, forward strand.
ACAGGGGTGGGTTCCGTCCGGCTGTCTATTATTATGGGGGACAGAACAGTGAATGAATTAGCGCCTGTAAACCACACAGCCGGGTAATAACAAATTTTTGTAACCCCGCCGCCCATATCTGCCCGGCAGGCTATAAATGCTACCAAATTGGAACCGGTAGCTGTACCATTATAAGTTATTAAAACCACATCATCTGCATAAAGATGAACGGCGTCTTGTATTTCATCAGTTCTAAGAATAGATGCACTGCCAACATACTGCCCGTTGTTATAATTATAATGAAATTCAGGGTTAGGTGTGGTAGCATTAGACACAGCTACCTGAACAGGATTGCCATTGCTCAATAGAAGGGCATCGGTTTCTGTGGGCAGCTCAAATGCAGAATAGGTATCAGTAGGATCAAAACCAAAACTTGCATCCGGCGTGGTGGCGTTTATCTGAGCTTTACAAAATTCTGCTGTCAAAAAAAGAAAAACAATGAAGCAGCATTTTAATTTATTTATATTTGGGTATGCAGCCAATAAAACAAAAAAGCCAAAATTTTGAATGTGAAAAGGGTTATTTTTCATACAGGAGTGTTTGTATAAATGTAGGGCAATTTTTAAAACTGCAAAATAAATTTTTTGTTACCAGCCTGTTTGTTCTTTTATTGCCGGCATTTATTTTTTCACAAAACTGTTTTATTCCAACAGGCATCAGCGGTCAAAAATTTACTACCTGTCCTAAAGATTGTATTAATCTTTCATTTACTGTTCCTAATGTAAAGTCCACCGCTGATTACAGGGTTTCTTCTATTGCTTACCGCCCTTATGCCTATACTACACTCACTGGTTTTACAGACCCGGATGATATGCGTGGATTTGGCAGGTTCGGTAATGTGCACAGTTTTTCTTTCCCTTTTTGCTTTTACGATTCTGTCTTTAGCGATTTTGTGCTTAGCCCTTCAGGCTTATTGACCTTCGAGGTTGGCGTAGCTCAGTGTACCAATAATGCAGGGTCTCCGTTTCCTATTCCCTCTGCTGCTGCACTTGGTTGTGGCGTTACATGGTATTATCCCAAGTCAACCATATTTGGCTGCTATGCTTTTCTGGACCCAGGCCGTGACAGCATTGGTAATTATTTTGCCAGCCCCCCGGAAAGAAAAATTGAATGGAGGGAAGAAGGAATGGCCCCCTGCCGCAGGCTGGTGGTAAGCTATTACCATATCGGTTCCGCCCTTACCCCGAAACATCCGGCAAGTCGAACGAACCGACCGGCGCAGCGA
>JBEHYP010000034.1:0-32970 GCA_048498115.1 Bacteroidota bacterium
GGCGTGGGTGGTGCAGATACCTGTGATGTAATGGCCGGGCTGCCATGGGAATTGAAAATGCCTAAACTGATCGGCGTAAAGCTTACCGGTAAGCTCAGCGGCTGGACAGCCCCTAAGGATGTGATTTTAAAAGTAGCCGGTATCCTTACTGTAAAAGGCGGTACCGGTGCTGTAGTAGAATATTTTGGCGAAGGCGCTACTGCGATGAGCTGCACCGGCAAAGGCACTATCTGTAATATGGGTGCTGAAATTGGCGCTACCACTTCCACTTTCGGGTATGATGAAAGCATGAGCCGTTATTTAAAAGCAACAGGCCGTGCCGATGTGGCTGAACTGGCAGATGCCGTGAAAGAACATTTGACTGCTGATGCCGAAGTATATGCCAATCCTGAAAAATATTTTGACCAGGTAATTGAGATCAATTTGAGTGAGCTGGAACCACATTTGAACGGGCCTTTCACACCCGATTTGGCTACGCCCATTTCAAAAATGAAAGAGGCAGCAGCAGCCAACAACTGGCCTACCAAAGTGGAAGTAGGCCTGATAGGGAGCTGCACCAACTCTTCGTACGAAGATATCTCAAGGGCAGTGAGCCTTGCAAAACAGGTGGCTGAAAAAGGTTTGAAGACAAAAGCACAGTTCACCATCACACCCGGCAGCGAACAGGTGCGCTATACTATTGACAGGGATGGTTTCCTCACTACATTTGACAAAATAGGTGCTACTGTATTTGCCAACGCCTGCGGCCCCTGCATTGGCATGTGGGAAAGAGTAGGCGCTGAAAAACAGGAACGCAATACCATTGTGCATTCTTTTAATCGCAACTTTGCCAAACGTGCCGATGGCAACCCTAATACATTGGCCTTTGTTGCTTCTCCTGAGCTGGTAACAGCGTTGGCTATTGCCGGCGATCTCACTTTTAATCCTATTACCGATACGCTCACCAATGAAAAAGGCGAGCAGGTGAAACTGGATGCGCCTACAGGATATGAATTGCCACCAACCGGTTTTGCTGTGGAAGATGCAGGCTACCAGGCACCGGCAGAAGACGGGAGCGGTGTAAAAGTAATAGTGGCACCTGACAGCAAACGTTTGCAGTTGCTTGACCCGTTTGCTGCATGGGAAGGCACCGACCTGAAGGGATTAAAGCTGCTGATAAAAGCAAAAGGCAAGTGCACTACCGATCATATTTCAATGGCAGGGCCCTGGTTGAAATTCCGCGGGCACCTGGACAATATCAGCAACAACCTGTTAATTGGCGCTGTTAATTTCTTTAATGAAAAAACAGACAATGTAAAGAACCAGCTAACGGGAACGTATGGCCCTGTTCCCGCTACGCAGCGGGCTTATAAAGCTGCCGGCATTGGCAGCATTGTAGTAGGTGATGAAAACTACGGTGAAGGTTCTTCAAGGGAGCATGCAGCAATGGAACCACGCCACCTGGGTGTACGTGCCGTGCTGGTAAAATCTTTTGCCAGGATACACGAGACCAACCTGAAAAAGCAGGGTATGCTGGCGCTTACTTTTGCCAACAAAGAAGATTACGATAAGATACAGGAAGATGATACTATTGATATTAGCGGGCTCACCTCGTTTGAACCCGGTAAGCCGCTGGCCATTACCCTGCACCATGCAGACGGCACCAGCGAAATCATACAAGCCAACCATACTTATAATGAGCAGCAGATAGAATGGTTTAAAGCCGGCGGTGCACTCAACATCATCCGCAGGCAGTTTGCAAACTGATTTGCTGTATGAAAAAAAGAAAAAGCGAAACATGTAGTGTGTTTCGCTTTTTTATTGAGTATTACTTATACTATTTTGCCTTTTCAATAAATTCTTTTAAAGCAATCATTTGTTTTATTATCAACCCGCGGGCACCTTCATCAATTAGTTTTCCTGATTCATCAAATTTTGCTTTGGCCTGCGACACCAGTATTTCCGGCTTTACCTGCCGCATACCCAGCGTGAGAAATACCGGCTGGATAGCCAACTGCATTCTTACCGTGCCCCACAGGCCGGGAGTAGCGCCCATCAGTGCCACCGGTTTTTTAAGCAAGGGAGAATCTTCACCACGGGATGCCCAGTCTATTGCATTTTTCAACCCACCGGGAATGGAATAGTTGTATTCAGGAGATACGATTACCAGGCCGGCGGCTTTTGCCAGCGCTTCCCTGAATGCTGTTACCATAGCAGGCCTCTCCTGTGCTATAGGCGGGTCGTAATCGCCATTGTACAGCGGCAGTTCAGCAATAGACACGATTTCCATTGATACGTTTTCAGGCAACAGCTCCTTTACTGCATGCAGCAGCATGGTATTGTAAGAGCCTTTTCTTAAGCTGCCCGATAAGCCGGCGAGATGAATTGTTTTTTCCATAGATGAGTTTTATCCTGTTAAGACAGTCCCTGTATCTTCTTTTGCAATTTAATTAACAGTTATAAATACACAGAAACTGTTTTTTTGTTGTCACATAAAGTAAAGCTCGTTTATGAAGAACATCGCAACAACCACACCAGCATTTGTGCTTACCAGTTTATCTTACAAGATGCAGGGAAAAGAGGAATATCCCGGGCAAAACATTCATTTACCCAAAAGCAGCATTTCAAAATTTGACTATTGCCTTCCGCCGGAAGCAGAAAATATTCCGCATGGCACAAAATACAGCGGGGATGTTACAAACCCAGGGCTTCTTTAAGCTTTGCATAGCCGCTGCGGCTAACAGGCACCTTTACCCCATTTTTCAGCACTGCCACATGTCCGTCTTTTTCATAAGGGTCAATACGGGTAATATGCTGTGTATTCACAAGATAAGAACGGTGGCAGCGGGAGAATAAGTTTGCATTCAATGCATTTTCAAAATGCCCCATTGTTTTACTTTTTAGAAAGTATTCTTCGGCAGTGTGAACTTTTACGTAATCGTCTGCTGCTTCGAGGTACAGCACTTCATGAATGGGAATAATCTTTATTTTACTGCCGTTCTTCACCACGATGCGGTTATTCTGCGCAGGGTTTTGCGCTGCCGTTTCAAGCAGTTGTTCTGTGTTGGCAGCAACATTATCAGCATTGCCCTGCCCCATCCATTTGTTCACCGCCTTATCAAAGCGCTCCTGGCTGAAAGGTTTCAGCAAATAATCCACTGCATGAGCCTCAAACGCTTTAATAGCATATTCATCAAACGCCGTGGTAAAAATCACCGCAGGCGGCTGCTCTATCAATTCAAGCATTTCAAAACCGTTGATCTTTGGCATTTGTATATCCAAAAAAATTAAATCAGGCTGGTGCTGCTGTATGGCTTTCACACCTTCAAAACCATCATTGCATTCCTGTACAACAGTCAATTGCGGAAACACCTGCAGGTATTCTTTTACCATCATCCTTGCCAAAGGCTCATCGTCTATGAGCAGTATTTTTTTCACAATAAAGCTTAATGTTTAATGTCGAAGGTTTATTTAGTCGTCCAGGGAACCATTTAGCCAACTGGCTTTTCTAAACGTGTAATTTTCCAGCACCTGTATATTATTGTGGTATCATCACCGTTACCACAAAATTATTTTCGTTCGCAGCTGTTTGTGCCAAATCATTCCTTCCAAATAATAAATACAACCTTCGTTCCACTGACTGCAGCCCAAAACCAGTACCCTTTTCCGGTATGCTGTCTGCATCAAAAGGATTGCTGATGGTAATGAGCAAAGCATTATTATCAGCTGTTGCGTTCAGTTTGATCATTGTTTCCCCCGTTGTTCCGTACAATCCAAATTTAATGGCATTTTCCACTAATGGCTGCAACAGCAATGCAGGCAGTTTTAATTGCAATGCCGTGCCTGCAGTTGTTATGGTTGTCTGCAGGCGGTTGCCAAAACGCACTTTTTCTATTGAGAGGTACAGTTCCAGTTGCTCCAGTTCTTCCTGCAACGATACCCACTGGTTTTCATCCTTTCGCAGGGTGCCCCTTAAAAAACTGCTGAGTTGCTGAATCATTGTTCTTGCCTGTGCCGGGCTGGAGCCGATGAGTGCATTAATGGAGTTTAAACTGTTGAACAAAAAATGCGGCTGCAACTGCTGCCTTAGTTTATACAGCTCAGCTTCACGTGCCAGCTTTGCCATTTCATTTTCACGCTGGGTTTCTTTTTCCTTTTCTTCAAATGTATACCACAGCACATTAACAGCCGCAACAAATACAGTGAGCAAAAACATCACACAAAGGCGGATGGTAAAAGACTGCTGCAGGATATTTTTATATGCTGCATCTCCGTCAAAAGGCAGTAATTGCAAAAGGTATTTTACCAGCAGCCATACAATAACGGTAATGAATACACTATAAGATAAGATATGCCAGAACCTGTCTTTCTTAGGTAAATAGTATTGCAGATTATTGCTCATCAGCACACAGGCGCTGCACAACGTTGCGTTAGAAACAGCACTGTCGTATAAAGCGATTCTCCAGCCAATGCCAAGGCTGTGCAGCACATAGGCATGTACCGCCAGCCACAGCAGCCAGCAGCTGCTGAATATCCATATAAAGCCGGTTTGTGATAATGGAGTTTTTGCCACAGTATTGTTTTAAACCAATTGCAGTATCTCTAAGGTATCATTGTTCTGGATATATGCCGCTTTTTTATGCACTGCTTCAATGTAAGCTTCGGCACAGTCGGGCTCATACGTGGTGGAGCATATCTCGGCACCATCCAGCAAATCTTTTAGCTGGTACAGCGTGCTTACGTTAATAAACTTCCATTGAATCAGCCGGTTGTCATTGATATTCATCACGCAGCCCTCTTCGTTTTTTCCTATTTGCTGTGCTTTGCAAAAGGCTTCGTCTTTTGAAGAAGCAGTCACCAGCCGCAACTGCTCATCAAATTGCGGTTCATCTTCCTTCCCGGCAATAATTACCCGGAAAACAATTTTAGTAATATACCAGTTCATGGCGTTGGTTTTTGTTTGTTAGTTTGGCTTATACTTTAAATCCCTGCGTTAATTACCTGTAACTTGATATTTCTATCCCGCCCATAAAAGCTGTGCCCTGCAATACCAGCACTTTACTTTCCACCGTGATGGCACTGTCCATATACCGCTTGTCGTCCACGCCGCCAAAGATGGCTGTGATATCCTGCTTTACCACCCAGTGAGAAGGAACAATGAGCTTAACGCCCCCGAGGATGGCTGTTACGTCTATAACTACAGTACCGTTTATGTCGGCCCTGCTTAAATCAATTTCTGAACCGCCAAAAATGCTGGTGGCATCGCCGCCTTTAAAGTTTTTAGAGAGGATATTTTTTTTTACTGCCCCAAAAATAGCTGTGGCATTCAGTCTTTCCGATGCATCATCAGCACCGGGATTATTGTCAGCAGTGCCGGTGCCGGCATTGCTATCAGTAAAGGAAGCCCTGCGGCCGCCCATCCTGCTGCAGCGGTGCCCTCCTATGCCGCTCATGCGTGGGCTGCGGGGCCGGAGAATAATCATGATGCCCACTGCCACCAGAATAGCCGGCACCAGGTATTGATGCAGACTATACATATCAAGGACATCATCCAGCAAAAAAAATGTACCAATGATGATCATTACCAGCCAGCCGCCTCCCCTGAAGTTGTGCCTGATACCGACAAATAATCCTGCAATAATTAATATCATTGGCCATGTAAACAGCCAGTAAGGAAAAACGGCGATCCCGGCCTGCCTCAGAAAAAATAAAATACCGATAATAATGATGAATGCCCCGCCCAGTACCCTTCTCTTTTCAATTTCGTTGTCCATAGTTTAAATTTTAGCCAAAGCTATGTGCGGACGTAAACAATACAAAGCGTACAGAGGTAACAAAGGTGATTTTTTCGGTGAACGGCGGGTTTGGAGCGGTGAATGAATAGAATTACTGGCATGTTATTTTCCGCTTCGTTTCAGGTATCCCTCAAATTCATAAAATAAACTGTATGGAAAACAAAGATCTCATAGAAAAGTTAGGCGAATGTGCCGCTATCTGTAATTACTGTGCAACAGCCTGCCTTGGCGAAAAAGAAGTAGCCATGCTTACCCGGTGCATCAGCCTTGATCTTGACTGTGCCGATATATGCAAAACAGTGGCCGGCATGATGGCGAGAGGCTCACAGCACGCCTCTCATTTATTGGGCGAGTGCAGGGAAATATGCCTTGCCTGCGCTGCTGAATGTGAACAGCATTCGCACATGAAGCACTGTGAAAAATGTGCTGCAATATGCAGAGATTGCGCAGAACTTTGCGAGGAAGAAATTGCACATTGATATCCCGCTTTCATCATAGTTTTATAATCAGAAGGAAATGAAAATTATTTCTTTTTATTTTTTATTTTCATTTATTCTCTTTTTTATTGCCTGTCATAACCGGCAAAATTCCGCATCTGCGGTATCGGCTGCGCAGGAACAGGAGCCTGATCCCGGTAAACCGAACACAGATTATAAACCTGCCTTTGCAGGGCAAACAAGAATTGCCAGGGTCAAGACCACCACCTCATACAAAGTGCAGCTGCTAAATGAAAACCTGGGAAGGCCCTGGGCCATTGTGCCAATGCCGGGCGGACGTTTTTTAATAACTGAAAAATCAGGGTTTATCTATATTGCCGGGGCCGATGGCGTTGTGATAAAAAAAATTACCGGCTTGCCGGAAGTAGATAATAAAGGGCAGGGCGGCTTACTGGGCGCCACCCTTGACCCCGATTTTACAGCGAATAAGATCATCTACTGGACCTTCTCAGAAAAACACGGTGATGCCAATCTTACGGCAGTAGCCAGGGGCATATTTGATGAAGCAGCGGGAATAATAAAAAGCCCCAAAGTTATTTTCCGTGTCACTCCCGCATTAAAAAGTGATCTGCATTTTGGTTCAAGGCTATTGTTTGACAAAAGTGGTTATCTTTTTGTAAGCAGCGGTGAGCGTTCAATACTGGAAGGAAGGCAGCAGGCGCAATGGCTGAACTCCGGGCTGGGAAAAATATTCAGGCTGACCAAAGAAGGAAAACCAGCGCCGGGCAATCCTTTTCTCAATAAAGCAGGCGCCAGGCCCGAAATATATTCTTACGGCCACAGGAATGTGCAGAGCCTTGCGTTTGATGCTGCAGGAACATTGTGGGAAGCAGAGTTTGGCCCAAGGGGCGGCGATGAACTGAATAAAATTGAGGCAGGGAAAAATTATGGCTGGCCCATCATTACTTACGGAATTGAATACAGCGGGGATAAAATAGGCGATGCCATCCAGCAAAAAGAAGGGCTGGAACAGCCGGTATATTATTGGGATCCTGTTGTATCGCCCAGCGGCATGACTTTTTACAACAGTGATTCTATTCCTGAATGGAAAGGCAATTTATTTATCGGCGGCCTCAGCAGCCTGCAAATCATACGGCTGGTAATTAAAAACAATAAGGTAACAGGCGAAGAAAGCCTGTTAACCGACAAAAAAGAAAGGTTCAGGGATGTAGCGCAAATGAACGGAAAATTGTATGCTGTAACGGATAAGGGGAAATTATTTTGCATCAGCAAAAAATGAGATAAATTGTATTTTGCTGATTGTTGTATTTCCGTTACATCATTCAATCACTGGCTCCTGCATCAACTCAACAATATAACCATATAACAATTTAAAGCTTGTTCCCTTCCTTCGGAAAAACAATGACAGGCCTGAACTTTTTTGCTTCTTCAAAATCCATGAGTGCATAAGAAATGATGATGACAATATCGCCTTCAGCACCTTTTCTTGCAGCAGGGCCGTTTAAACATACCACACCGGTGCCCCTGCCACCTTTGATGATATAGGTTTCCAGCCTTTCGCCATTGTTTACATTTACCACCTGTATTTTTTCATTTTCAATAAGGTTGGCAGCATCCATCAGGTCTTCGTCTAAAGTAAGGCTGCCTGCATAATTCAAATTGGCTTCGGTAATAACGGCCCTGTGGATTTTGGACTTGAGGATTTGTATTTGCATGGAGCAAAATTAAAAAGCTGTTTTCAATATAAAAAGGAAGGCCTGCCGGTTTTTGTTTTCACAATAAAATTTTGCACCTTTAAGAGCCTGTAATGGCTCACCATACAAGGGCACAGAAGACATACAAGTAGTTGGTTTGTATTCTTTATACCTTGTATGGTGCAAAAGAAAAAGGATTTTAAACAAGCTTTCAACTACTGCCAATAACATATAAAATGAGCACCCATTCAAAAGATGCTTTAAGAGATGAAATAAAAACAGAATTCCAGGTGGAAAGGATGATTTTATTCAGCGATGCCGTGTTTGCCATTGTGATCACACTGATGGCAATAGAAATAAGGCTTCCGGAGTCAGAAGAAAAATTAGACCATAGCAGGCTGCTGATAGCATTAAAACATTTAGTGCCGGTGATCACCGCCTATATTGTGAGCTTCTTTTTTATCGGGATGATATGGTACCAGCATTTAAAAATATTCAGCCTGGTAAAGGCTTATGACAAAGGGTTGATTATAAGGAACCTTGTATTGCTGTTCTTTATAGGGCTGTTTCCTTTCAGCGTATCGGTGATAACGGTGAGCCATGGAACATCCATTGCACTGTTTGTATACCTTGCTATTATTGTTTGCTGTATTACCGCCCAATATTTATTGCAGCATTACATTATTGTGCAAAGACCGCAATTGCGTGTGGGTACAGACATGGGTGAACAACTCTATGAATTGAAGAAAAGAAAAATTTTGGTGATCGGTTTTTTTGCCGCTTTTGTACTGTGCGCCATCTCCTATTATTTTATAAAAGACCCTGACACGAGGTCATTCATACCTTTCTGGATACTGCCGGTGGTGGGTATTTACAGGCTGCTTATCAGGAGGAAACCGAAACGGGTAGTGGTGGCAAGTATTCGCAACAAGACTGATCAGGCGGAGTCATAAAAAAACAGGGTTACCAGTCTTTACCGGTGTGCAATACTATACCAAAGATCAAATGTGCCGAAAGCAATAAGCATTATTCCAAAAACTCTTTCTAAAAACAGGTTGTTTAACCGGATTGCGGTTCTTGCACCGAAATAGGAGAAAGGGATGGAACTGATTGATAAAAGAAAAACAATATTCCAGTCAATATGGCCTAAATACCAGTGAGCGATTGTGCCCGGAACTGCCAGCCCCGCTGCTACAAGTAAACTGGATGCCAACGCCTGCTTGGTAGGCATTTTCAAAAACCGGATAAATAGCGGGCCAAATAAAACGCCGCCACTATTTGCCAGCAGTCCTGACAGGAATCCAACAGAAAGGGCTACTGCTGCTATCTTCCAGAAAGGAATTTTATTTTTTTCTGCAAAATGGGGGTTGGGTTGTATAAAGAAAAAAGAAAGCCCCAATGTCAGTACAAAGAAAGCAGTCAATATCATGAGCGTGGTGCCGCCAAGCCAGTCACTAAAAAGTGAGCCCAGAAAAGTCATCGGTATGCCCAATAAAACACACCCGGCAACCACTCTTTTATTAACCAGGTTTTCCTTGCCATAAGCAATTGAGGCAGAGATCGTGGTGGGTAATGTAGCGGGCAAAGGTGAAGCCAACGCAGCAAACGGGTTGATACCTGCAAAAATTTGCAATGCAGGCGTTGTAATGGCACTGCCTCCTTTGCCTAACAGGCCTGAAAGAAAACCGACAATAGCGCCAATTAAAAGAATAATAGCTTTTGAGATATTATGAGCAAATGATAACGGTTGGTTGATTTGAAGAAAAATATGGATGAAATACATAGATAGAAAATACCGTCTGTTTTAAAGAATATTCGTTTTAGGATGCAGGCAATCTATCACGAAGACAGGAAATTCATTGATTCACCGCAACGATGCTGTCCTGAAAATATGTTATTAAAGTTATAAAATTAAAATTGAATATTGAACGATTATCCCGAACCATTGATGCTTACACATAGTTAATGTCTTTTACCCACTTGATGCTTCCCCATATAGTATGCCGTACCAGTGAGCCCTCCGGCTTTGCTCAGAATAATACAACAATGCTGCCATGAAAACAAATGCCGGTTACATAATTGTTTACGCTCACATTTCGGCTTCGCTCAATGATGTGAAAACACTTTCAACTTCGTTCAGGGTTACATGCAGCTTTCGTACCTTTACATGCAGGAGAACAACCATGGCAAAACAAAAAAAAGCAATTGCGGCAGAACCCGTTTCCAACGATTTTATTGAAGTATTTGGTGCAAGGGAGCACAACCTGAAAAATATTGACATCAACATTCCCAAAAACAAGCTGGTGGTATTTACCGGCGTGAGTGGCAGTGGCAAATCATCGCTGGCGTTTGATACCATTTACAACGAAGGGCAGCGCCGCTACATGGAAAGCTTCAGCGCTTATGCCCGGCAGTTTGTGGGCGATATGGAACGCCCGGATGTGGACAAGATAACCGGCCTTAGCCCCGTGATAAGCATTGAGCAAAAAACCACCAACAAAAACCCACGCAGCACCGTGGGCACTGTTACCGAGATATATGATTTTCTCCGTTTGCTGTATGCACGGGTAGGTGAAGCGTACAGCTACCACACCGGGAAAAAAATGGTGAAATTTAGCGAAGAGGAAATAGTACAAAACATTTATGAAAAGTTTGAAGGAAAAAAAATAAGCCTGCTGGCACCACTGATACGTGGCCGCAAGGGGCATTACAGGGAACTGTTTGAAGACATCCGCAAAAAAGGGTTTGTAAAAGTGAGAGTAGATGGTGAGGTGAAAGACCTGGTGCCGAAGATGCAGACGGACCGTTATAAAATTCACGACATAGAAGTGGTGGTGGACAGGCTGGCCGTAACAGATGATATGAAGCTGCGGCTGAGCCAGAGTGTGCAGAAGACTTTGCAGATGGGAAAGGGATTGCTGTTTCTTTTACTGAATGATAACAATGCTGTAGTGCAGTTCAGCAAACAACTGATGTGCATTGATACCGGCATCAGCTATGAAGAGCCTTCACCGAATGCGTTTTCCTTTAACAGTCCTTATGGTGCCTGCCCCACCTGCAAAGGTATCGGCAGCGTATATACGATTGATATGGAAACGGTGCTGCCGGATACGGGCAAGAGTGTGAAGGAAGGCGGCATTGCTCCCCTGGGTGAAGAAAGAAATGCCAGTGTGTTCCAGCAGGTACAGGCTTTTGCAAGGAAATACAAAATCAGCCTGGACAAGCCGGTAAAGGATTTATCAAAAGAGCAGCTGGATTTATTATTGTTTGGCGATAAAGGCATTAACCCTTCGCTTGAAATGGACCTGAGCGATGAAACAGTGCCGGCTGAATACACCGGCAGCTACGAGGGCATTATACCAATGCTGAAAAGATGGTTTTCTTCCGGCAACAGCACGGATGTATTGAGGGAATGGGTGGAAAAATTCACACAACTGAAAACCTGTGGCACCTGCAATGGCACAAGGCTGAAAAAAGAAAGCCTCTGGTTCAAAATTGATAACCGCAATATTGCTGAATTAGGCGAAATGAACCTGGATAACCTGGCTGCCTGGTTTGACGGCATTGAACTGCGGATGAACAAAAAGCAAAACGCCATTGCCAAAGATGTGCTGAAGGAGATAAGGGAGCGTTTGCAGTTTTTATTGGATGTCGGGTTAACGTATCTCACACTTAACCGTCCTTCAAAAACATTAAGCGGCGGTGAAAGCCAGCGGATACGCCTGGCAACGCAGATAGGTTCGCAATTGCAGGGCATCACTTATATTTTGGATGAACCAAGCATTGGCCTGCACCAGCGGGATAACCAGCGGTTGATAAGCGCTTTACAAAACCTGCGTGATATCGGCAACAGTGTGCTGGTGGTGGAGCATGATAAAGATATTATGCTGGCGAGTGATTATTTGGTCGACATTGGCCCAAAAGCCGGCTACCATGGCGGCGAAATTGTAACAATGGGCACACCGGAGGAAGTATTGCAATCAACATCAGAAACAGCAAAATATTTGAACGGTGAAAAAGCGATTGCTGTTCCCAAAGAAAGAAGAAAGGGCAACGGGAAATGTATTGAGCTTACCGGTGTAAAAGGAAATAATCTAAAGAATGTGTCAGTTAAATTTCCTTTGGGAAAAATGATAGTGGTAACAGGCGTGAGCGGCAGCGGCAAATCAACATTGATAAATGAAACGCTGTATCCTTTACTGAGCAAATATTGTTACAACTCCAAAACAAACCCTTTGGAATATAAAGGCATAAAGGGCCTGGAAAATATTGACAAAGTAATTGAGATAGATCAAAGCCCGATTGGCCGTACGCCAAGGAGCAACCCGGCCACTTACTGTGGTTTCTTTACAGATATACGCACTTTGTTTGCCTCTGTGCCGGAAGCAAAGATACGCGGCTACAATGCAGGGCGTTTTTCATTCAATGTAAAGAGCGGCCGCTGCGAAGTGTGCGAAGGCGGCGGCATGAGGGTAATCGAGATGAATTTTTTGCCGGACGTGTATGTGCATTGCGAAAAGTGCAACGGCAAACGTTATAACAGGGAAACATTAGAGATACGGTACAAAGGAAAATCCATCAGCGATGTGCTGAATATGACGGTGGATGAAGCAGTGGAATTTTTTCAGCCGGTGCCTTTTATTTACCGTAAAATAAAAGTGTTGCAGGAAGTTGGCCTGGGTTATATCACGCTCGGGCAAAGTGCTGTTACACTCAGCGGCGGTGAGGCACAGCGTGTGAAGCTCTCTACAGAATTAGGCAAAAAAGATACAGGCAAAACATTTTATATTTTGGATGAACCAACAACGGGTTTGCATTTCCAGGATATACAGCATTTGCTGGATGTCATCAATAAACTGGTTGACCGTGGCAATACGGTGTTGGTGATAGAACATAACATGGATGTGATAAAAGTAGCCGACCATATTATTGATATCGGGCCGGAAGGCGGCGATGGTGGGGGTGAAGTGCTGTATGAGGGAACGCCGGAGGGATTGGTGAAAGTAGAGGATAGTTTTACGGGGATTTATTTAAAGCCGGAATTGAATTGATTTTTAGCCAATATATTCTTGCTGCGAATTCATTCATCAATGCACCTGGTAAGAGCTTCTGTGTTCATCTGTAGCGTCATTTACTTGCGCTCCTCCTTGCCAAATTCTTTTTGCAAAGCCAGTATCTCATCATATAAGGCCTGTAATGGTTTCACAGGCCTGCCATCATCAAAATATTGTGATTCGTATTGAGTGGCTATAGTTGACACAGTTATCCTGCAATGCATGGCACCGTCAAATTCCCTGTTGTGGGTGGGAGATACAAGAGAAGGAATTTTTGCAAGTTTTACAGCTTTTAACGTGGCTTTTATTTTATTCCATTGGGCCTTTGTGATAGCTGCAGCTTCACGGCCTGTGTTGGTAGTAATAACGAAAGAATCGGGCGTAATAGCAATTTGTGTTTGCCGCATCCTGCTGAATGATTCAAAACTTACCTGTGTGACAGTATCTGCCTTCACCGCTTTTTTCTTTTGCGGGTAACTGTTGATAGCAGTTGCAAACAATACTGCCAATAAAATTATTGTCTTCATTTACATAAAGATAGGACGTAAACCATGATGCTGTTGCGTAGAATATTCCACATTTATTGCCTTTATATTTTTAGTGTGGGAATATTTGTATACAATAACTTGTTTTTTTATAAGTAAAAAAGATGGCACATAAATAGAATATAATACAATGCTTCCGGCAAACCGGGAATAAACTAAAACATTATACTATGAACAGTTTGCTTTATATAATTGCGATAATATTAATTATTGGCTGGCTTATAGGTGTATTTGCATACAGTGCCGGCGGGCTGATCCATATATTACTGGTGCTGGCCATTGTTGCAATTTTATTGCGGCTTATCAGTGGCCGCCGCCCGCTGTAGCAGGCATTTAAAAATTTATAGAGGGCAGGATAACCTTACCATAAGCACAGGCGCTGAATGGAAGGTTATTTCTGTTTTCAGGCCCTGTTAAAAAGAATATATTTATCCATGGGCTGCCGGAGATCCTTCGGCTCCGTTCAGGACGGATACCCGGATGAAGATTCTGTGAAAGGGCTTTGCACCGGAGTAGCAGCGATAGCCGGAATTGTTGCCTGGTAGTATTTCTTCCAGCCGCCGGCCCCTAAAAAATTGGGCAAATCAGGCAGGTTCAGACAGCAAAAAACTTTCCTTTTTTCTTCTCAAAACCGCTGTAATGGCGTACCTTTGCTGCCCCGTATAAAACAACGGGGTTTTATTATGTCATTCAATATTTTTAAACAATTAAACGCAGATGCACAGGAAGGTGCAGCGGCCAACGAAGCTGCTGAACCTGCTGCGGTAACAAATGTGCCTGTGGAAGCTCCCGTAGCAGAGCGTGCTGCTACTGCTCATGATGACTTTGACTGGAGTGTTGACAAACGCAATGTAACGTCTTACAACAAAGACGAAAAAGCGAAGTACGACAAAGTGTATGATGACACTTTTAAACAAATCAACGATGGCGAAATGGTGAATGCTACAGTGGAAGCTGTAACCAAAACCGATGCTGTGGTGAACATTGGCTTTAAAAGCGATGGCCTTATTTCCCTCAACGAATTCAGGGATATTCCCGGCGGCATTAAAGTAGGCGATGTGATTGAAGTGATGGTAGTGGAAAAAGAAGACAGGGAAGGTAACCTTCACCTGAGCCGCAAGCAAGCCCGTACCAGCCGTGCCTGGGAAAAAATTGTGGAACTGCACAAAACCGGTGAAATCGTTACCGGTGTTGTTACCAGCAAAACAAAAGGTGGTCTTATCGTTGACGTTTTTGGTATGGAAACATTCTTACCGGGTTCTCAAATTGATGTGAAGCCTGTAACAGATTACGACCAGTTTGTTGGCAAAACAATGGAGTTTAAAGTGGTTAAGATCAACGAAACCATTAAAAACGCCGTTGTATCTCACAAAGCGCTTATCGAAAGCGATATTGAAGCACAAAGGGCTGAAATTATCGGCAAGCTGGAAAAAGGCCAGGTACTGGAAGGTACTATCAAGAACATTACCGATTTCGGTGCGTTCCTTGACCTTGGCGGCTTAGACGGCTTACTATATATCACCGATATTTCATGGGGCCGTATCAACCACCCAAGCGAAGTATTGAAGATGGACCAGAAACTGAACGTGGTGGTGCTTGATTTTGATGATGATAAAAAACGTATCAGCCTCGGCCTGAAACAACTCACCCCTCACCCATGGGATACCTTAGGTGAAAACATCAAAGAAGGTGAAATCGTAAAAGGCAAAGTGGTGAATATTGAAGACTACGGCGCATTCCTTGAAATTATGCCCGGCGTGGAAGGCCTTGTGCATGTAAGTGAAATTACATGGGCAAATACGCCTGTAAACGCTAAAGAATTCTTTAAGCTGGGTGACGAATACGAAGCCAAAATTGTAACGCTTGATAAAGAAACCCGTAAAATGAGCCTTTCTATCAAGCAAATGACTGCTGATCCCTGGAGCGATATTGAGACCAAGTTCCCTGAAGGCAGCAGGCATACCGGCGTGGTGAAAAACATCACTCCTTATGGCGTATTTGTGGAACTGGCTACCGGCATTGGCGGCATGGTACATATCA
Organism: Bacteroidota bacterium; assembly: GCA_048498115.1. GTDB lineage: Bacteria > Bacteroidota > Bacteroidia > Chitinophagales > Chitinophagaceae > Ferruginibacter. The sequence goes on from JBEHYP010000034.1 coordinate 15,566, forward strand.
GCGACCTCAGCTGGCTCAAACGCTTCAATAACCCCAATGAGTACACGAAAGTTGGCAACAATATTGATGTGGTTATCCTGAACATTGACAAAGATGGCCGCAAACTGCAGCTTGGCCACAAGCAAATTGAAGAAGATCCCTGGAATACGCTGGAAAGCACTTTCCCTGTAGGCAGCATACATGAAGGCACTGTCATCAAAAGAGATGACAAAGGTGCCGTAGTGCAATTGCCTTATGGACTGGAAGGATTTGCTCCTAACCGCCACCTGGCGAAAGAAGACGGCAAGAGCATCGGTGCTGATGAAGTAGCGCAATTCATGGTAATTGAATTTGACCGCAACGACAAACGCATTGTATTAAGCCATACCCGCCTGTGGGAACAAGCTAAAGAAGAGGAGAAACAGGCTGAGCTGAAAGAGAAGAAAGCTGAAGCTGAAAGCACCAAGAAAGCAGTGAAAAACCTGCAAAACAAAGTAGAGAAATCTACCCTTGGTGATTTGAGCGCTTTAGCCGACATTAAAGCGAAATTAGACGCCGGCGCTTCTGAAGAGCCGAAGGCTGAATAATATTTGCCAGTGAAAAAAGTAAAATCCCGTCACAGTGTGGCGGGATTTTTTTGTTCTCAACTTTTGTTACTTTGAATAAACTTCATTGGTGTCGCACTCTTGTACTATAATTCTTTATTGAACAATTACAATGCATAAGACAACATATTAAAAATGTATCTTCGGCTAATGAAACTCAAATCGTTTTTTTCACTTGTCCTTATTTTCTTTTTATAAGCGGAATGTTATTTGATAGTGTTAAAAAATATAACTGGCCTTACTTAAAAGTAGACAAAACAAATTTATACAGATTTTCTTCTAAGTATGGCAACTTCTTTATTCAGGGAAATGGAAGTATATTTAGCCAAGCTTACGTAAATATTGATAAAAGAGGAAGATATATTATTAAGCGAATAGAAAATTCTCTTGAATAGTTAAGATTTACATTTGTTATCAAAAGTGTTATTACTTTGCAAACAGAAATGAAGAATTAAATGAACGACAATTTTCATAAATATTTTGTACTGACGGGTTTGCTGATGGCAAGTGTATTTGGTTTTGCAGCAATAGTAGCGATATTGTTTTTTGTGCTGAAATTGTTTTCGGTGGCAATGTTCAATATTCCTGGCTCTGCCTATGTGTACGAATTTTTTATCACGATTATACCTTACTTTATTTTATTTGCTGCTTATTATTTTATGCATACAAAAATAGCTGCTGCTAAAACAAGTGCTTCATCTGTTGGAGCAAGGGTTATTTTAACTGTGGGCAGTTTGCTTTGCGTAGGTGGGCTGGCGTGCAGCCTTATGCTGTTCTTTAAAATGCAGAATGATTTTTTAGTGGAATACCAGCAATATTCTTCTTTAAGCTTTGCCATACATTTAATAATAATCCTGATCGCTGCAGGCGTATTAGCAACCGGTACGCCAAAAGAAAAAAACTGGCTGGAAAGGAATGCCAATCACTGATCACTTGTTACTGATAGCCGATCTACTGATCACTGACCGCTATTCCCTTAGCCGCAATCCATCCCGTAGTCCATGCATTTTGAAAATTGAAGCCGCCGGTAACCCCGTCAATATTCAATACTTCACCGGCAAAAAATAAATTGGGAATAATTTTACTCTGCATGGTATTGTAATCAATCTCGTGCAGGTTAATGCCCCCGGCAGTTACAAACTCTTCCTTGAAAGTCGTTTTTCCTTTTACTGAAAACTCCTGGGCGCATACATTCCTGATGAGCTTATTCTGCGCCTTAGCTGGTAAGTCAGCCCAGCGGGTGTTTTCATCAATATCGCTTTGCTGCAACAAATATTGCCAAAGGCGCTGGGGCAAGTTGAATGGATTGGTATTGGCTATTTTTTTTGTAGCAGTTTCAAAACGTGTCACCTGTAATTTTTCTTTTGCCGTATTTTCATTGTATTCACTATTCCAGTTTACGCTCACAAAAAAATGCCAGCCGGCAGCAGCCAGTTCTCTTGCCCCAAAGGCAGATAGTTTTAATACAGCAGGGCCGCTCATTCCCCAATGCGTAACCAGCAATGAGCCTTGTGAAGATAATTTAGTGCCGTTAATCTTTATCGTTGCATTCTCTGCCACCACTCCCATCAGTTCAGTAATGCTGTTGCCTGGCATGTTAAAAGTGAATAAAGATGGTACAGGCTCTTCAATTGTATGACCAGGTTGTTTCAACCATTCAAATTGTATTGCTTTGGGATAGCCGCCGCTGGCTATACAAACATGATCTGAGATCAAAACTTCATTGTTTTTCATCCTCACTTTCCACTTTCCGCTCTCCACTCTCAACTCCTCCACTTCCCTGTTCATTAATATCTCCACCCCGTATTTATTTGCTTCTCTCATTAAGCAATCTATAATTGTTTGCGATGAATCTGTAACGGGAAACATCCTGCCATCCGGTTCTGCCTTTAATTTTACACCTCTTTCCTCAAACCACTGAATAGTATCTGTTGTAAAGAAATGATGAAATGCCTTTTTCAAAAAACTGCTCCCCCTGGGATATTTCTTTATTATTTCTGCAATGCTGAAACAATGATGGGTAACATTGCACCTGCCGCCGCCGCTTATTTTTACTTTGCTTAATAGTTTGGAAGATTTTTCAACTATTACTACCTGCAGCAAAGGGTTCATCCTTGCAGCATTTACTGCACAAAAAAATCCGGCAGCACCGCCGCCGATCACAATTAATTTCTTTTTATTCATAATTTAGGAGCATCAAAGATAATCAATAGGCAATAGGCAATAGGCAATAGGCAATAGGCAATTAGCAATGGGCAAAGAAATTACAAACCGAATGTACCCAACGAGAAACAAGAAACGGCCAACCTACTAAACCAATAAACTAACAAACTATTATGGCATCCGCAGTTACCAAAAAAGAAATAAAACAAATGCCGGTAATGCCTTATGAAAAATAAGGGATTATATCAAAACGGGCGACATAGTTTTTTGCAGCGGCAGCTATGCTTTTTCAGGCATTATTCAAAACCTTACCAAAAGCGTATGGAGCCATGTAGCAGTAGTGTATAAAGATGAAGAACTGGGGCGTGTGTTGATGCTGGAAGCAGAACCGTATGTAGGTATCAGGCTGATACCGCTTTCTACTTACCTGCATGATTATAAAGGAAGCAGGCGGCCTTATAAGGGGCAAATGGTGATTGGAAACCTGCACCAGGCATTACCAAAAGAACAATTAAATAAAGGCATAAGCTTTGGCCTGGATGCTCTTACAAGGCCTTATGATAATTATGAAATACTGAGGATAATGATAAGAATTTTATTCCGTATCAGTAAAAGAGAACGCAACCGGAGCTATATCTGCAGTGAGTTGGTGAGGGATGTATTTGCAAAAGCCGGTGTCATCATCCAGTATAAAGATACATATATCAGCCCCAACCATATCTGGACAGATGAAAGGATCGAAGGGAAGTACAGAATGCTGTAATGTAATGAGTGAACAGTGATAGGTGATCAGTTATCAATAATCTGAGAACAAATTTTTATTCAATTTTTCTGCAGCTTCTATTTCTGTAAAAGAAGAAAGAATATCCGGCTTGCCTTTTTGCACACATACGGTATGCTCATAATGGGCAGAAGGCCTGCCGTCTTCGGTTCTTATCGTCCAGCCGTCTTTATCGTGGTATACATTTTTCGTACCGAGGTTTATCATAGGTTCAATGGCGATCACCATGCCTTCTTTTAATTTGGCGCCGGTGCCACGCTTGCCGTAGTTAGGCACTTGTGGGTCTTCATGTAATTTGCGGCCCAGCCCATGCCCCACCAGTTCCCTTACTACGCCATAGCCTCTTTCATGTTCAGTGTAATGTTGTATTGCGTACGCAATATCTCCTACCCTGTTTCCCTGCACCGCTTTTTCAATGCCCTTGTACAAAGATGCTTTTGTATCTTTCATCAAACGTTTCACTTCATCATCCACTTCTCCTAACGCAAACGTATATGCGCTGTCGCCATGAAAGCCGTTTTTAAATACTCCCACATCTACCGAAATAACATCACCGTTCTTTAGCGGTACGTCAGTAGGAAAACCATGCACCACGGCATCATTCACACTCATGCAGCAGGCAAAAGGAAATGCCGGGTTGCCATATCCCTTAAAAGAAGGCGTGGCGCCGTTGGTCCTGATAAAATCTTCTGCCGTTTTATTCAGCTCCATTGTGGTAACGCCCTCCTTAATATGCGCTGCAATATGCGCCAGTGTTTTGCTCACCAACTGGCTGCTTATCCGCATCAGCTCTACCTCTTCCCTGGTTTTATAATGGATCATAAACGTACCCTTAAAATAAGCCCCGACGAATTATCGCCAGGGCTTTGATAATATTTTATTTTTTGAAATGCTTCTCAATTCCAGGCGAAGCCGGAGAGATTACATTCCGCTTGCTACGGTTTGCCTTCCCTGTATTCTGCCGCCGCTCATCAAACCATCATACTGGCGCATCAGCAATTGTGTTTCTATCTGCTGCAATGTGTCCAGTATCACGCCTACCATAATCAGCAATGAGGTACCACCATAAAAAGTAGAGAAACTCTGCTGCGTTTTAAATATCAGCTGGAATATACCCGGAAGAATACCAACAAATGCCAGCAGGATAGCGCCCGGCAGGGTAATCCTGTCCATGATAGTACCAATATAATCAGCAGTAGGCTGTCCTGGTTTTACACCCGGGATAAAACCATTATTGCGTTTCAGGTCTTCCGCCATTTGCTTGGGGTTGAAGATAAGCGCCGTATATAAAAAAGTAAAGGCGATTACACAAACAGAGTACACGATCATGTAAATAACATTGGTGTGATCTGTAAAGTATTTAGCCCATCCGCCACCGGTAAAGCCGGAAAAAATTGTGGGCAAGAAAAGTATTGCCTGTGCAAAGATGATAGGCATTACGCCTGCTGCATTTACCTTCAATGGCAAAAAGTTCCTGGCGCCGCCAAACTGCCTGTTGCCTACAATTTGTTTGGCATAATTTACAGGCACCCTTCTTGTTCCCTGTATCAGCATCACCAGGCCCATCACGATCGCAATTAAAAATGCAATTTCGATCAGGAAGATAAGCAGGCCGCCACCGCCCCTTGTGGCCCTTGCGCCCCATTCCTGGATGAAAGCTTCCGGCAGCCTGGCAAGAATACCCATCATGATGATGATAGAAGTACCATTGCCCAAACCTTTATCAGTAATTTTTTCCCCCAGCCACATTACGAACAATGTGCCTACGGTTAGTATAATAACTGTTGAAATAACGAAGTAAGGTTTGTATGCTTCAATCACTGCATCGCCCTGGCTTTTTAAATAACCAATGTATGCAGCAGCCTGGAAAGCAGTAACAATCACTGTGAGGTAACGTGTCCACTGGTTGATCTTCTTCCTCCCGCTTTCGCCTTCTTTCTGTATCTTCTGCATTTGAGGAACAAGGATAGTCATCAGCTGCATAAAGATGGAAGCGGAGATATAAGGCATAATGCCCAATGCAAAAATGGATGCTTTATGAAAAGCGCCTCCTACAAATGCATCCAGCAAACCCAACATGCCGCTTTTTGTACTGTTGGCAATAGCGCCTAATTTATTAGGATCAATACCGGGTAATACAATGAAAGAACCAACACGGTAAATGAAGACAAGCAACAGGGTAAACAGTATTTTCTTACGCAGTTCCTCGATGCTCCAGATATTCTTCAGCGTTTGAACGAATTTCTTCACAGACTAATTTTTTAATAATGTTTCTTAAACCAAAAAGACGCTTTTCATACCTGCCTAAAAAGGCGGCAGGCAGGAATGCGTCTGCAAATATCGGGGAATTATTTTACTATCTCAACAGTGCCGCCGGCAGTTTCTACGGCAGCTTTTGCTTTTGCGCTGGCAGCATGCACTTTAAAAGAGAATTTCCCTTTTAACTCACCGTTGCCAAGCAATTTTACTTTAGCTGTTCCGCTTATCAAGCCATTGATATACAGGTTTTCAGGGGTAAATTCTGCAATACCGTATTTGGTTGCAAAATGGTCAACCTGTCCAAGGTTAAGCACTGTATATTCAACACGGTTGATATTTTTGAAACCACGCTTGGGGATACGGCGCTGGATTGGCATCTGGCCACCTTCGTGGGCCATTTTGCGTTTGTAACCGGCACGGCTCTGTCCACCTTTATTACCTTTTGTAGAAGTGCCGCCTTTACCACTTGCTTCACCACGGCCAAGGCGTTTTTCTTTGTGCGTAGCGCCTGCAGCCGGTTGTAGAGAATGTAAATTCATTTTTTTTGTATTTGATTTTGTACTTACGGGGTATCACCCCTCGCTAATTAATTGATAATTTGTTAACGGATAATTGATAAAAAGAAACTGGCTAACTGAAGAATTATCAATTAACCAATTATCCATTATCAATTAAGCATTCTCCACTTTCACCAAATGGTTCACTTTTGTAACCATTCCCAGAATTTGCGGGGTAGCTTCTACTTCAACAGAAGCATGTAATTTTTTAAGGCCCAATGCTTCTATTGTCCTTTTCTGGCGCTCCGGCCTGTCAATTACACTTTTAACTTGTGTTATTTTAATCTTTGCCATAACCTTATTTTGTTTAAGGTTCAAGGTTTAAGGTCCAAGGTTATAAAGAGTTTCAATACTTTAAACTTTAAACTTTAAACTTTAAACTTTTATTATCCATTAAATACTTTCTTCAAACCTACCTGCCTTACTTTGGCAACTGCTACAGGTTCACGTAAAGTAGCCAGTGCTTTTACTGTTGCTTTCACTACGTTGTGCGGGTTGGCAGAACCAAGGCTTTTTGCCAATACATCGGTGATGCCGGCGGCTTCCAATACAGCCCTCATGCTTCCTCCTGCTATCACACCGGTACCATGAGCAGCCGGTTTGATAAGGATCTTTGCAGCGCCCTCTTTAGTAAACTGGTCGTGGGGAATAGTGCCATGCCTTACCGGAACTTTTATCAAATTCTTTTTAGCGTCTTCAATGCCTTTCGTAATGGCTTCCTGTACTTCTTTCGCTTTGCCCAATCCCTGTCCAACTACGCCATTGCCATTGCCCACCACCACTAATGCAGAAAAACTGAATGCACGGCCGCCTTTGGTAGTTTTTACCACACGGTTAATTGCAACCACTTTTTCTTTCAACTCCAGATCACCAGCCTTAACCCTGTTTTCGTTTGATTTTAACATGTATAGTCCTGATTAAAAATTTAAAATTAAAATTGTAAGCCGCCTTCCCTTGCACCATCAGCCAATGCTTTTACACGGCCATGATAGATATAACCACCACGATCAAATACAACAGTTTTAACACCCAGTTCAGTGGCTTTTCTTGCAATAGCGCCGCCAACCAGCTTACTGAGTTCACTCTTAGTGCCTTTCTGTGCCTTAATATCTTTATCTTTTGAAGAAGCAGATGCAATGGTGGTACCTGTTTCATCATTTATCAATTGTGCGTAGATATCGGTGTTGCTCCTAAAAACACTTAACCTTGGTTTTGCAGATACACCGCTCACCCTTTTGCGGATGCGGTACCTGATCTTTTGCCTTGCACTTGCTTTTGAATTCATATTCTTTTTATTTAGTTTCCCTCCCGATAGCTATCGGGACGCCGGGAAAAGTTTTTGTTTAAAGTTTAAGGTTTAAAGTTTAATCGCTTAAGGTTACAAGATGTTTTCAACTTTAAACCTTAAACTTTGAACTTTTAAACTATTACTTACCTGCCGCTTTACCAGCTTTTCTCCTCAATACTTCACCTACAAATTTCACACCTTTACCTTTGTATGGTTCAGGCTTACGCAGGCTGCGGAGTTTGGCACATACCTGGCCGAGTAATTGTTTGTCTGCACCTTCCAGGCTTATCATTGGGTTTTGCCCTTTTTCCTGCGAAGTGGCTACTTTCAGTTCTTTAGGCACTTCAAAAATGATATTGTGAGAATAACCTAAAGCCAGATCTAACACATTGCCCTGGTTGGCAGCTTTAAAACCTACACCCACCAGCTCCATTTTTTTTGCATATCCTTCAGTTACACCTTTCACCATGTTGCTGATGAGGGCACGGTACAAGCCATGCATTGCCCTGTGGCGTATCTGGTCGGTTGGGCGTTTAACTTCTACCACACCTTCTTTTGCTTCAATAATGATGTCCCTGTCTACTGCTTGCTTCAATTCACCTTTAGGGCCTTTTACTGTTACCACGTTATCGCTACTAACGGCGATGGTTACCCCTTTTGTTATTTCTACTGGTTTTTTTCCTATTCTTGACATAACCGGTTTTTTATTTTTGTTTTACAATTTTTCGATTTGTGTTCAGCCACGGTTAAGGCTTAATTGTCAAATCAATTTTTATTTTCAAATGCCATCTTCACCATTTCCCCCTTTAGGAGATAGGGATTAATAAATGTTGCACAATACTTCGCCACCTACATTCTGGGCTTTCGCTTCTTTATCTGTCATTACACCTTTTGATGTAGAAACGATAGCGATGCCCAAACCATTTTTCACCCTTTTGAATTCTTCAGGTTTTGCATAAGTACGCAAACCCGGGCGGCTCACCCTTTCAAGGCTTTGAATAACGGGCAATTTGGTGGCGGCATCATATTTCAATGCTATTTTGATAACGCCTTGTTTATTGTCGTCTTCAAATTTGTACTTCAAAATATATCCTTTATCGTACAAGATCTCTGTAATACGCTTTTTCAAATTAGAAGCAGGTATTTCCACAATGCGGTGGTTAGCCATTTGTGCATTACGGATTCTTGTAAGAAAATCTGCTATAGGATCAGTTACCATTGTATTTGTAATTAGTTTGTTTAAAATTTATTTCAATGCGATATCCTCATTTTTGACGCTGGATATTGAATACTGCCAGTGTCCGGTTTTTACCAGCTTGCTTTGGTCACACCTGGTATCTTACCCTGCGAAGCCATGTCGCGGAACACATTCCTTGACAAACCGAAGTGCCTCATATAACCACGCGGACGGCCGGTCAGCAGGCAACGGTTCCTCAACCTTACAGGTGATGCATTCTTTGGTAATTGATCCAAAGCTTTGTAATCACCGGCAGCTTTAAGAGCCGCTCTTTTTTCTGCATACTTGGCGCTTAATTCTTCACGCTTTTTTTGCCTGGCTTCTATTGATTTTTTTGCCATGTTTTATTCTAAGTTTTGAAATTCTGATGTGAAGCTTAAAGCTTCCCATTCAGCATTTTTATTTTTTAATGTTTTTAAAAGGCATACCCAGCTCTTTCAGCAATTCGTAGGCTTCTTCGTTGGTATTGGCAGTGGTTACGAATGTGATGTCCATACCGGTGATCTTGTTTACTTTATCAATATCAATTTCAGGGAAAATGATTTGTTCAGTGATGCCCAGTGTGTAGTTGCCGCGGCCATCAAATGCCTTGTCGTTTACACCTTTAAAGTCACGTACACGTGGTAAAGACACAGATACAAACCTGTCAAGGAATTCGTACATCTTCACGCCACGTAAAGTAACTTTTGCACCGATGGGCATGTTTTTACGCAGCTTAAAGTTTGAAATATCTTTCTTACTTGTAGTAGGCACTGCTTTCTGGCCGGTGATGTTGCTTAATTCGTCAACAGCAATGTCAACTAATTTTTTATCAGCCACAGCGCCGTTAACGCCACGGTTCAAACAAATTTTTGTCAGTTTAGGAGCTTGCATTATAGTTTTATAACCAAACTTCTTCATTAAAGCAGGCACCACCTCTTTAGAGTATTTGTCTGCTAATCTCGGAGTGTATTTTGTGTTGCTCATTATTTTATGGCCTCCCCTGATTTTTTAGATATTCTAACTAATTTACCGTTTTCCCTGGAGCGTTTGATCTTGGTTGCTTCACCTTTCTTTGCATCCCAAAGCATCACGTTTGAAATGCTGATTGGCGCTTCAACTTTTACAATCCCCCCCTTTGTATTCTGGGAAGTAGGTTTTGTATGTTTTGTAACAATGTTAACGCCCTCCACCAGCACACGTCCTTTGTCAAGAATCACTTCCAGCACTTTACGTGGCTTTTTTAAGTCTTTATCATCACCGGCAATAACTACTACGTTATCACCTTTCTTAATGTTGAACTTAGGTTTAAATCTTGTACTCATTTTTTATTTAAGCTTTGAGCCGTCAACTTTTAGCTTCGGGCAATTAAAAACTTTATTACATTTTGTGTGGTCCGTAGCTTATAGCTATTGGCTCACAACTTTTCTTACAGCACTTCCGGCGCCAAAGAAATGATCTTCATATACCCTTTATCCCTCAGCTCCCTTGCTACAGGCCCGAAAATACGTGTACCTCTTGGCTCGTCAGAGTTATTCAACAATACCACAGCATTGTCATCAAAACGGATATAAGAACCGTCTTTGCGGCGAAGCTTATTGGTGGTTCTTACAATTACAGCTTTGCTTACAGTGCCTTTTTTAATACCGCCTGCAGGCATAGCATCTTTTACAGTAACAACAATTTTGTCGCCTATTTTAGCATAATCCTGGCCGGAGTTTCCCAATACACGGATGCACAATACTTCTTTTGCACCGCTGTTGTCTGCCACGTTTAGTCTGCTTTCTTGCTGAATCATTTTATTTAGCTTTGAGCTGTCAGCTGTTAGCCTCGAGCAATTAAAAACTTTATTATAAACATTCTGCGGCTCGCAGCTCATAGCTACAGGCTCACAGCTTTTCTTACTTCACTTTTTCTACAACTTCCACCAGCCTCCAGCGTTTTGATTTACTCAAAGGACGGGTTTCCATGATCCTCACTGTATCGCCAATGCTGCACTCGTTCTTTTCGTCATGGGCATGAAACTTGGTTGTCTTTTTTACGAACTTACCATACAAAGGATGCTTTACTTTCCTTTCTACGTTCACCGTAATGGTTTTGTCCATTTTATTACTGGATACAACACCAATCCTGGTTTTGCGCAAGTTCCTTTCAATTGTGTTTGTAGCTTCGCTCATTTGTTGCAAAATTTATGGTTTATGCTAAACCGAGTTCTTTACTTCTTAATATTGTTTTTAAACGGGCAATATCTTTCCTCAATGAACGGATGGTCATCGGGTTCTCAACAGGCGTTACGCTGTGAGCAAAAGATAATTTCCTTAACCTGAGTTCATCTTCAGCAATTTTGGCTTTCAGGTCTTCTACACCCAGCCCTTTTACGCTTGCTAAAAAATCTTTGCTATTTGCCATTTTTATTAATTTGATGATTTGATGATTTGATAATAGGTCAATTAAAAGCCTCTGTCATTTTCAAATCTTCAAATCGGTTAATCTTCAAATCAGTTTTACGCCTGGTAATCCCTTCTTACAACAAACTTTGTTGCAATTGGTAATTTCTGTGCTGCCAGTTCAAACGCTTCTTTTGCTACCTGCATCGGCACGCCGTCAGCTTCAAACAAAATACGGCCCGGTTCCACCACAGCAGCCCAGTATTCAGGGTTACCTTTACCTTTACCCATCCTCACTTCAGCAGGCTTTTTAGTAATTGGTTTGTCAGGGAAAATCCTGATCCAAACATTACCTTCCCTTTTCATGTGGCGGGTCATTGCCTGGCGGGCGCTTTCAATCTGCCTGTTGGTTAACCAGATTGGTTCCAGCGCTTTTAATGCAAATGAACCGAATGAAATAGTTGTACCTCTTTTAGCCACTTCCCTGATACGGCCTTTCTGAGCTTTCCTATGTTTTGATCTTTTTGGTTGTAACATCTTTTTTGATTTAGGATCTGAGTTCTATGATTTTTGATCTCATTATACTCAAATCAACCTGTAATTCTTTATCTTTTTTAGCTGCGATAAATCCTACATCAGACATCGCAAATCAAACATTGCTTAATTACCTTCTTCCACCACCACCACCTCTTCTGTCATCACGGCCACCGCCTCTCCTATCACCACCTCTCCTGTCGTCACGGCCACCACCTCTTCTATCTTCAAAACCAGCTCTCCTATCATCACCACCTTCTTTACCACCAGCTACAAAGTTGGGGTTCAAATCCCTCTTGCCTAGTACTTCACCCTTACAAATCCATACTTTAATCCCGATTTTACCATAAACTGTTTGAGCAAATACACTTGCATAATCTATGTCCATACGCAGCGTATGCAATGGAGTACGGCCTTGTTTAATTTCTTCGCTACGGGCAATTTCTGCACCACCCAGGCGGCCACCACATCTTACTTTAATTCCTTCAGCACCCATTCTTAATGCAGAAGCAATTGCCATTTTAACCGCACGTTTAAAATTGATACGGCCTTCTATCTGGCGGGCAATAGTATCAGCTACTATCTGTGCATCCAGTTCAGGACGGCGGATTTCAAGAATATTGATCTGTACATCTTCTTTGCCGGTCAGCTTCTTCAATTCCTCTTTAATCCTGTCCACTTCGCCGCCGCCTTTACCGATGATGATACCGGGTTTAGACGTATGGATAGTAACAATCAGCTTGTTTAATGTACGCTCAATAACAATTTTAGATATACCGCCTTTGTTAATACGGGCATTCAGGTAGTTTCTGATCTTGTTATCTTCTACTAATTTTCCTGAAAAGTCCCTCTTGTTTGCGTACCAATTACTGTCCCATCCCCTGGTGATGCCTAACCTGATACTTACCGGATTTACTTTCTGACCCATATTTTTAATTTACCCGTGTGCTGTTAATCACACTTTAGTTTTTAATTAGTTTTTGCTGTCAACAATTAATGTTACATGATTGCTGCGTTTGCGGATTTTGTAGCCACGTCCCTGTGGCGCAGGGCGCATACGTTTGATAACCCTTCCACCGTCAACCATTGCAGTTTTTACTACCAGCTTAGCGTCTTCCACTTTAGCTCCTGAGTTTTGTTGTTCCCAATTATTGATAGCGCTTTTCAGCAGCTTGTATAAAGGAACAGCCGGGTGCTTGGTGTTGTATTGTAAAACGCTTAAAGCTTTTTCCACTTCCATACCACGGATCAAATCAACCAGCAAACGCATTTTGCGTGGCGAAGTGGGATAATTTCTGAGTTTTGCTACTGCTTCCATTTTATTATTTTGTTTAAGGTTTAAGGTTTAATCGTTTAAGGTTATCGGCTATATTCAACTTTAAACCTTAGACTTTAAACTTTAAACTTTTATGCTATTTTCTTGCTTGAGTGTCCTTTAAAGTTCCTTGTTGGTGCAAATTCACCGAGCTTGTGGCCCACCATAAATTCGGTTACATACACAGGAATGAATTTGTTACCATTGTGCACCGCTAAAGTGTGGCCTACAAAATCAGGAGTGATGGTTGACCTTCTGCTCCATGTTTTGATCACACCTTTTTTAGTTTTCCCTTCGTTCATCGCCAACACTTTGTCTTCAATGTTTGCATCTACGTAAGGGCCTTTTTTAATTGAACGAGCCATGTTTTATTTTTTGTTGTTGATTTTCATTCCGCCGGGGCGGAACGATATTTTAACAATGATTAATTAGTTACTTAATTTTTTGCCATTCCTTCTCTGGATAATCAGCTTGTCAGAACCTTTGCCTCTTGTACGGGTTACTTCGCCTTTAGCGTATTTACCTGTACGGCTGCGTGGATGGCCGCCTGAAGCTTTACCTTCACCACCGCCCATCGGGTGATCAACCGGGTTCATCGCAACGGCCCTGTTACGTGGCCTGATGCCTTTCCACCTGTTGCGGCCTGCTTTACCGGCGCTTTCCAGGTTATGGTCGCTATTGCTAACTACGCCTACTGTAGCGTAGCAATTGATCAATACTTTTCTTAATTCACCGCTTGGCATTTTCAACACACCATACTTTTCTTCCTTATTGCTCAGTTGGGCGCTGGCACCGGCGCTGCGCACCAGCTTACCGCCCTGACCGGGCTGCATTTCAATGTTGTGAACATTGGTACCCAAAGGCATGTTCTTTAATTGCAGTGCATTGCCTAATTCAGGAGCAACACTGTCACCGCTTATAACGGTAGCGCCTACCTGCAATCCATTCGGCGCAATGATGTAACGTTTTTCACCATCAGCATAATTCAGCAATGCGATGAATGCTGTACGGTTCGGATCGTATTCAATTGATTTTACCACTGCAGGCACATCTTTTTTATCCCTTTTAAAATCAACCACACGGTATTTTATTTTGTTACCACCGCCCATATACCTCATGCTCCTCCTGCCCTGTGCGTTACGGCCGGCTGTGCTGTTCTTTCTTTCAACCAAAGATTTTTCAGGAACGTTAGTGGTAACTTCTGCATACGCATTACCAATCCTCCACCTGGTGCCTGCTGTTGTTGGTTTGTATTTCCTTAATGCCATTTTATTCTGTTTTAAATTTTATTCAACTTTTGCGGCAGTTGATGCCATACTTAATAAACTTATACTGCGCTGTACAGATCGATTTGCTCACCATCAGCCACTGTTACATAAGCTTTTTTCTTAGCCGGCTTGCGGCCATTTAAGAAACCAGACTTAGTGTACCTTGATTTTGCTTTACCCGGCAATACAGCAGTGTTCACATCCTTTACCTGCACACCATAGAACTGCTCAACAGCTTTTTTAATTTCAAGCTTGTTTGCTTTCCTGTCAACCACAAAGCCATAGCGATTGGCTTTTTCTGTTTGCTTATTTATCTTTTCAGATAAAATCGGTTTTATTATTACGTCAGACAGTTTCATAATTTGTTGATTTGCTAATTAGCTAATTGATTTATGCTTCAGCTTTTTCTTCTTCACTAAAAATTTTTGCAGCGCTTTCAGTAAATACCAGCACGTTTGCATTTACAATGTCGTAAGTATTTACATCGCTTAACAGTGTACCCTGTGCATTGGGAATGTTCCTGATGCTGAGGTAAACATTATCATTGTATTCCGGCAACACGAAAAGTGTTTTCTTATCATCTACTTTCAGTCCTTTCAAAATACCTGCAAATTCTTTTGTTTTAGGAGCATTCAAGTTCACATCTTCTACTACTACAATCGCATTCTCTTTTGCTTTAAAACTTAAAGCGCTAATCTTAGCCAGGTCTTTTACTTTACGGTTCACCTTGATGTCATAACCGTGAGGCTTAGGGCCAAATATGGTACCACCGCCTTTGTACAAAGGGTTGCGCAGGTTACCTTTACGGGAACCACCGGTTCCTTTTTGCTTGTGCAGCTTCCTTGAAGCGCCCTGCACTTCAGCCCTTGTCTTTACCTTGTGAGTACCCTGACGCTGTGCAGCCAGGTATTGCTTTACAGCCAAGTAAACAACATGGTTATTAGGCTCTGCACCAAAAATTTCTTCAGGCAGTTCTATCGTCCTTCCTGTTTTGGCACCCTGTATATTTAAAACATCTACTTGCATGATATTTCATTTTTTGTCCCGGCTAACGGGAACGTGTACACTTACTTTTGAATTAAAACAATTGAACCGTTATGGCCCGGAACCGAACCGCTGATAAGGATGTAATTCTTTTCAGGGAAAATTTTCACCACTTTAAGGCCTTTTGTTTTCACCCTGTCCTGGCCCATGCGGCCCGCCATCCTCATGCCTTTAAATACCCTTGACGCATCAGAAGAGTTACCGATAGAACCGGGAGCCCTTTGACGGTCGTGCTGGCCGTGAGATGCTTCGCCCACACCGCTAAAGCCGTGGCGCTTTACCACACCCTGGAAGCCTTTGCCTTTTGATGTACCAACCACTTCAACTTTTTCGCCTTCGGCAAAAATGTCAACTGTGATGGATTCACCAACATTCTTATCTATTTCGCTGTTGCGGATTTCTTTTACTACTTTTTTAGGGGAGGTCTGTGCTTTGGCGAAGTGGTTTACTTCTGACTTAGTGGAGTGCTTTTCTTTTTTGTCGCCAAATGCTATCTGGAGGGCATTGTAGCCGTCTGTTTCAACGGTTTTCTTTTGTGTAACTATGCATGGGCCTGCTTCAATGATGGTAACAGCAGTTTGCTTACCGGTAGCATCAAAGATACTGGTCATGCCAATTTTCTTACCAATAATACTTTTCATTGTATTTTATTTATGCCCAGCGCTCCAATGCTTTATGGAGATAGGCGTTCACTATTCAATTTCAAGAACTAACCTTCTGCTATCCTGAGCGGAGTCGAAGGACTCACTTTCAGGCAGTTCATCAGGCTTTAATTTCAACATCCACACCACTTGGCAGATCCAGCTTACTTAAAGCATCCACTGTACGGCTGCTGCTGGTGTAAATGTCTAATAAACGCTTATGTGTGCACAACTGGAATTGCTCCCTTGCTTTTTTATTAACGTGGGGGGCACGCAATACAGTAAAAATTTTCTTTTGTGTAGGTAAAGGAATAGGACCTGTTACTACAGCGCCTGTGCTGCGTACAGTCTTAACTATTTTTTCAGCAGATTTGTCTACTAAGTTGTGGTCGTAAGACTGCAATTTGATTCTGATTCGTTGTGACATATGCAAAGAACTTTATTTTTCCTTTTTTGATTTGGGAGTGCAAAGGTAAGTAGTGCAGAGCAAACAGCAAAGGTTTTTTTAAAAGTTTTTTAGAGAAATTTCAAAAAAAGATAACGCCATTAGGTTTCTTCCCACAACAAAGCCCCCGGTTGCGGGGGCTTTGTGTCTATTTCTATTGGTTTCTTATCGCACTATCACTAATTTCTGAACAATTCTTTCTTTGCCTGGTCCTGTGATGTCCACCTGGTAAATACCTGCTGCAAGACCTGAAGGTATTGTCAACCGCTGGATGCTGCTGCCCCCGGCATGGCTCAGCGTCTTAACCATCACTGCTGTACCCCTCATGTCTGTTATCCTTAACAGGTAACTACCCTTGCCCTGGCTGCTTAGCTGCACATTCACCCCGCTGCCTGCTTTTGCAGGATTGGGTGATACACTGAACCCTGCTTTGGTGCCTTTGATATCTCCTGTTCCGGTACTGATGGCCGGTAATTGTTCCGCCACCCTCCTCTTCTCAAATACTATCCTGAAACGGGTGGCCAATGAAGAACCTGCAGTGCCGTCAACGGTGAAGTTTATTGCAGTGCTGCTGCTTAAGGCCAGCACTGTCCGGGTCTGCAGGTAGCTGTCTTCCAGTACCGCGGTTACTCCCGCTGCAAGAAGCACGTTCTGCCCTGCCAGCTCCAGCCTGTACTCCTGGCGCTTCAGGTTCCACATCCTCAGCTGGATGATGTCTCCTGCCTGCGGCTGCTGCCGCCCTTCTATCGCCAGCAGCTTGCTGTCCCTTTCTACTGCAAGGTTTTCTGCAGGGTTGCCCATCTTCGCTGCATCTTCTGTACTGATATTGTTGCTGTAGCTATTGCTGAACACCACCACTGCGGCATCCTGCATGTTTTCCCCGCTGTACAGCCTGCTGTTCAATGTGCTCCTTATTGCAGGGG
>JBEHYP010000035.1:0-32485 GCA_048498115.1 Bacteroidota bacterium
GTTCTACCGGCAGGTTAACCGCCATAAACGCCATTACAAACGGGAACATCGAATATTATTGCGCCACCATCAGCAATGATACCATGCGTATTTATGTAAATGGCAATGGGGTGGCAGAAAAAAAGGGCAATACTATTGCGAATGTTGCCCGGTCTAACAATTATATTGGCCACTCGGCATGGAACTGCAGCGATCCCGATTTTAAGGGCTTTATGGATGAAGTGCGTATTTACAACCGGGCGCTTAGCCCACAGGAAATACAAAACCTGTTTACCATAAAAAACGTTACTGATTTTACGGCTGTGCCTGCCTGTAATTCCACCAGCGCCTCGTTTCTGCTGGCACAGGTGCCGGGCGTTGATTCCGTACACTGGAATTTTGGCGATGCAGCAAGCGGCGCTGCCAATACAGCCACAGGCTTTACCGCCCTTCATCAATTTTCGGCAGACGGTGATTTCACGGTCACGGCCATTGCGTATAAGTTTTGCATAAATGATACGGTTGTAAAACAAGTGCATATTTTACCCAAACTAATTTTAACCAATGACACTACCGTGTGCGAAGGAGCGCAATTTCCACTGAGGGCACAGCCTGCAGGTTTGGGGTATTCGTGGTCACCGGCTGCAGGGCTTTCCGGCACATCAGTGCAAAACCCAACGTTAACTGCAAGCCAAACTACCACTTACTATCTTACAAGCAAGCGCCTGAGCGGCAATCTTGTCGTAAACGGTGATTTTGAACAGGGCAATACCGGCTTTTCAACAGGTTATATATACAGTGGCCCCAATCCCCTGGCCCCTCCGGGACATTATACTGTTGCCCCATCTATTACCAACCCCTGGTATGCAAACTGTGCAGACCATACGCCTTCCGGGGCAAACAATATGCTTTTTGTTGATGGCGCCAATGGCTCCAGTGGGATAGCAGTCGGCACAACCCTGTGGTGCCAGACAGTAACAGTAACACCCAATACAGATTATGGGTTTTCTGCATGGCTCACTAACCTGAATGCAAGCGGCGCTACTTCGCAGCTTCGCTTTTCAATAAACGGGGTGCAGGTGGGCACAGTGCAAAATACAGCATTGGGCACCTGCCAGTGGAACCAGTTTTATGTGCTATGGAATTCGGGAACGGCTACCACTGCAAACATTTGTATTTCGGAAGCAGGCGGAGCCCAGCCCGGAAATGACCTGGCGATAGACGACATATTTTTTGGTACAACAGTTTCCTGTACCGACAGCGTAAAAATAACGGTTACCCCTGCGGAGCACCGGCACTTACACGATACTATTTGTGCCGGCCGGCAATACACCCTTCCTTCGGGAAGAGCTGTTGGCAGCACCGGTATTTATAATGATACCCTGCGTTCCATTGCCGGCTGCGACAGCATTATTGTTGACCTGACACTTACGGTATTACCTCAAACGATTGGCTTTACAGCACCTGATACAGCCTGCCTTAATTCGCCGGTAAATATTGTAAATACATCCACCTGCGCTTCCAGCTATTACTGGAGCTTTTGTTCAGCAGATATTAATTCCACGCCGCCGGATGCTGTAAACCTTGGCAATCCCGGCAATTTGCTCAACGGGCCTACCTTTTCGGATTATGTAAAAGACGGCAATGGTAATTATTACCTGTTTGTAACAAATTTCACCAGCGGCAATCTGGTAAGGCTTGATTTCGGGAATAACCTTCTCAATACCCCAACAGCTGTTAACCTCGGCAATTTTGGCGGCAAGCTGATCCCCGGCGGAACAGAAGGCATACAGGTAGTGTACAATGAAAATAAATGGTATGCCATCATCACGGTAGGAAAAATAAACGACCCCGCTACCGCCGGGCTGGTAAAGCTTGAATTCGGCAGTGCTGTTACCAATACATCTCCTTCAGCTACCCTATGGGGGAATATCGGCAATCTTAATTTTCCCTGTGATATAACCATGTTCCGGCAGTTTGGCAACTGGTATGGGCTTGTATTAAATAAAAGCGGCAATACTATTTCAAGGTTTAATTTTTCCAACAGCTTTGATAATATTCCTGCCGGTGTAAACCTTGGTAATCCCGGCAGCCTTAATAATCCAACCGGTATATATTCTATTTACGACAATGGTAACTGGTATGCTTTTATTACCAACAGTTACCAGGACGACCCCTCCCATCCCAACTATGGGACCATTACAAGAATTGATTTTGGCGCTTCGTTATTAAACACGCCTACCGGGATAAATCTTGGCAATATTGGCGGGCTGTTAAATAATGTAAGGGATATCTATATTGTAAAAACATGCGGAAATGATGTTGGGTTTGTTGTTAACTGGAATTCCAATGATATTGTAAAGCTTGATTTTCATAATGACATTACCAGTACGCCCACAGGCACTTCATTGGGCAATATTGGCCAGATGCAAATACCGCATTCTATTTCCAAATTCTTCAGGGCAGGAAATGACCTTTACAGCTTTACAACCAACCTGGGCAATTCAATTACCCGGTTTCGTTTTGCCGGCTGTTCCAGTACGAATATACCTGGCTCCAATTCTTATAATCCCCCGCCGGTTATTTATTCAGTCCCGGGTACTTACACCATTAATCTTATTACAGATGACAGCCTGCCGACACAATCATCGTTTTGCAGGCAAATTGTAGTGCTGGACAATCATTTTGTAAAAGCCACCGGTGATACTGTTTTATGCGCAGGCAGTTCCCTGCAGCTGAATGCCACAGGTGCGGCCTCGTACAGCTGGGTGCCTGCCACCGGTCTATCAGATCCCGCTATAGCCGGCCCGGTAGCAGTGCCGGCAGGCGATACCCGGTATATTGTAACGGGCACTTCGTCAATTGGCTGCACTGCAAAAGACACGGTAGATATCACGGTAAGCCCGCTGCCGGCAGTTAAAACCAATAACGATACAGTTTTTTGCAAAGGAAGTTCTGTTCAATTAAATACTACAGGTGCGGCTACGTATTCGTGGACGCCGGCTACCGGCCTTTCAAATGCTTCCGCCCCGGATCCTGTTGCAACGCCGTCAACTGCTTCTGCACAATATATTGTAACAGGTACTTCTGCTAACCGTTGCATTGCCAGGGATACCGTTAACCTTACCATGCTGCCGCTGCCGGTGATCACTAAAACAAATGATACCAGCATTTGTAAAAATACTTCTGTCCGGCTGTTTGCAGGCGGCGGGGTAAAATACCAGTGGAGTTCTTCAAGTGGCACCGTTAATAATGCAACAGCTGCTGATCCTGTAGTGATGCCTGCTGATAACAGCACTTATTATATAACAGTTACCGATGCCAATAAATGCGTAAATACTGATTCAGTGAAAATCAATTTCAGGCAGGACCCGGTGTTTACCGTTTCTCCCGGCCAGCAGGTATGTTCCGGCAAACCGGCGCAGCTGCATGCAGCCGGCGGCGACAGCTATTCATGGAGCCCCGCTTCCTTAAGCAGTGCAACTGCACAGGACCCGTTGACCAATACCACAGAAACAACTACTTATTCTGTTTTGATAACAGAGTTAACCTGTAATGTTGATACAACATTATTCACGACTGTTACTGTTTTGCCACCGCTTCATATAACTGCTGCAAAGTCTAACGATATTGATTGCACCAATGGCGCTGCAAAGCTTTCGGTTTCCGGTGCAACATCCTATAGCTGGTATCCCGCCACCGGCCTTAGTGATACAGCCATTGCCAATCCTGTTGCTTCTCCTTCAGCTACACAAAAATATGTGGTGAAGGGCAGCGATGCCGAAGGCTGCACAGGCTATGATACCATTACAGTGTATACAAACTACAGCGCCAACACTACAGGCTATGCAATGCCCAATGCCTTTAGCCCTAACAGCGATGGAATAAATGATTGCTTTGGTATAAAATACTGGGGATTGATAAAAAAGCTGCAATTTTCTGTTTATGACCGCTGGGGCAATACCATTTTTTATACTGTAAACCCCGCTGATTGCTGGGATGGAACTTATAAAGGGCAGCCGGCAAATTCCGGGGCATACCTGTATTATATTAACGCCGTAACGGCCTGCGGCACTGTTGAGAGAAAGGGAACAGTTATTTTGACCCGGTAATTTTTTATTACTTTATACTTTTTAATCCTATTATGCCTATGAGCACGAATAACATAAACAGGAATTCCTGGTAAGAATAAGGCTGTTTCAATATGGTTATCTCCACTATTTTCACACCAATAAGGGAAATGCCCATCCATACAGCCAGTGCAGTAGCGGTTGAAATTGT
Organism: Bacteroidota bacterium; assembly: GCA_048498115.1. Lineage (GTDB taxonomy): Bacteria > Bacteroidota > Bacteroidia > Chitinophagales > Chitinophagaceae > Ferruginibacter. The sequence goes on from JBEHYP010000035.1 coordinate 4,261, forward strand.
TTTAAGCGCAACCGAAAAAAAGTAAATATTGGCCAGGCCAAAAATAATATAGCCAAGCAGCGGCAGCAATAGCCGCATGCCTTCTGTTGTTTTAAAAAATTGCCTCCAGTCAATGGCTGCTATTCTTTTCATATCAATATACTTGAGTGAAAACGTCCAGGCAATTTCGAAAAGGGCAGCTATAAAAAGAGAGAGCCATGCCATATAAGAAGAGTATTAAAATTTAAAGAGGCAATATTTATCGTTGCATATTATTTCCATAACAGCTTAAGTGCATTGTTTGCCGTTCTTTTTAGCGCATCCTGCAAGCGGTAATACATTCTGAAATATTTATTGGCAACAATCTTTTTTTCATCAACTTTTTTAAAGGCATGCACATGCTGCAAAAAATAATCTTCAGGGTAGGGGTAGTATAAGCCGAAACGCTCCGGCTTTTTATTTGCCGGCAGGTAAGCAGTACCAAACAGCCAATCCCACAAAGCAATTTTGGTAGAATAGTTGGCATAAAAAACTTCCTGCTGATCAGCATGGTGCCATTGGTGCATTTCGGGTCCGTTGATGATATATTGCAACCAGCCGCTTTTTACATTGATGTTGGAATGTATATACATGCCCCATACGGCATCAATCAAAGCTTTTACCGGCACCACCACAGGGTTTGCGCCCAGCAAAACAATGGGAGCAAATTCTATAGTTTGGTTGATGAGTATTTCAATGCTGTGCGATCTTGTGCCGGCCAGCCAGTCAACCTCTGTATTGCTGTGATGCGCCTCATGTGTGCGCCACAGTATTTTTGAATGGTGCTGCCAGCGGTGAAACCAGTAAATGTAAAAATCGTGTGTTACCAAAAAGAATAAAACCTGCAGCGCAACGGGCCATCCTGAAACAATTTGAAGCGAAGACAAATTAAAATGCCTGTCTGCCGGCAAAATAATGTAATCAAAAATGATGATCTTCAAAAAATAGCTTTGTATAAAAGTGTACCAGATCAGGTCGGGCCAAAATCCTTTTCTTATCACGGGGATGCCTTTCCTGTATGGAAATTTTCTTTCCAGTATGATAAAAAGCAAAACGAAAGAAACAAGTATCCCCGTGGTATAATAAACGATAGACCCCATAAATTAAGCCGGCTGGTATTGCTGCGATGTAACAACCCTCCTGAGCCTTTTTAAAGCGCCCAGCTCGCTGTCATACACTTTTTTAACGCCATCGCCGAGTGATTGCTCTGTATCCCTGATATCCCTTACCAGCTTATGCATGCCCTGCGGCTCCACGGATGCTGCATGATCTGAACCCCACATGGCACGGTCCAGGGTAAAATGCCGTTCTACAAAGCAGGCACCCAATATGGTAGCGGCCACCGTGGTTGCAAGGCCTGTTTCATGCCCTGAATAACCAATGGGCGTACCGGGGTAAAGCTCCTGCAGTGTTTTGATCATATTGAGGTTTAATTCTCCCGGCGCACAAGGGTAAGCTGAAGTGGAATGTGCAATCAGCAAACTATCAGTGCCAAACATGTTCACTGCCTCTTTTATTTCCTGCATAGTGCTCATGCCGGTTGATAAAATATAAGGCTTGCCCAGTGATTTTACCTTCGCTATAAGCGCATGATCGGTAAGCGATGCAGAAGCGAATTTATACAGCGCAGGATTAAACTGTTCAACAAAGTCAACCGACTCTTCATCCCAGCAGGAAGCAAACCAGTCAATCTTTTTCTCTTTGCAATAACTGTCAATGATGCCATACTCTTCGTATCCTAACTCTATCATTTTCCGGTAATCAATATAGCTAATCCTGCCCCAGGGAGTATCCCTTAAAATATCCCATTGGTCTTTGGGCGTGCAAAGCTCGGGAGTGCGTTTCTGGAATTTCACCGCATCGCATCCCGCTGCAACGGCCTCGTCAATTAGTTTTTTTGCTATTGATACCGAGCCATTGTGATTGATACCAATTTCTGCGATTACATACACCGGTTCCCCGTTGCCAATAGATTTGCCTGGTTTAATTTGGATCTTTCTCATAGAATCAATTTTAGTTTTAAGATTAGTGATTATGGCTGAGAAGAAATTATCAGCTCCGCCAGTTCCCTGAATGCACCATGGCCGCCTTTGTTCCGGCACACATAATCAACCAGCCCGCTTACTTCTTTCATTGCATCGCCGGGGCATGCGCTCAATCCCGCTTCTTTCATTATGCCAATATCATTCACATCATCGCCGATAAAAGCTATTTGTGATGCTTCCAGTTTTTTTCTTTCCAGCATTTCTTTCAGCACGGCGGCTTTATCTTTTATGCCCAGGTGCAGCTCAGTAATGTTTAATTTTTCTGCACGTTTTATAACAGCCATTGAATTTTCGCCCGTAATAATTCCTGTTTCAACGGCGCAAATATTTTTCAACCGTTCTACCCCCATGCCATCACGGATCAAAAACCGCTTAAACATTTCGCCGTCATTGCCGTAATACACACCATTGTCAGTAAGCACACCGTCAACATCTGTCAACAGCAATTTTATCCTGCCTGCCTTTTCCCTAAGTATGGTTTCGTTCATCATGTTTAAATAGCTGTCCAGCCGCCATCCACCACCAGGTTAGTGCCCGTCATATAAGCAGCGGCATCACTGGCAAGAAATACAATGGCGCCTTTATAATCATCTTTTGCAGCCATCCTTCCCAGCAAGGTTTTGGATGCATAATTGGTTTTAAAAAAATCATCCTGGTTGTTTTCAACCCCGCCGGGCGAAAGGCTGTTGACACGGATATTTTTTGCTCCCCAGTAGGCAGCCAGGTATTTGGTAAACCCAATCACTGCTGACTTGGTGACGGGATAGGCCGGTGATTTATAAAATACCTGCTCACCTTTTTCATTTTTATAAATGGATTGGTCGGGCGCCACAATACCATAAGTGGAAGCAATATTGATAATGCTGCCGGAACCCTGTGCCAGCATTGCGGCGCCCAGCACCTGGCAACAAACAAATACTCCCATCACATTCACCTGCCATGACCTTTCAAACATCTCCGCCGGATAATGCTCAAACATGGATTGCCGGGCACCCAGCAAGGGGTTTTCAAACATATCATTGATGGCAGCGTTGTTCACCAGCACATCAATGCGTCCATACTTCTTAAGTATTCTTTCTCTTGCATCATTTACACAAGCTGCATTAGTAACATCCATACCAAGACCCAAATGTTTATCGCCCAGTGAAGCAGCCAGGCCTGCACAGGCAACTTCATCCATATCTGCCAGCACCACGTTAGCGCCGGCATCAGCCAATGCTTCGCAATGCATCCTGCCCAGTAAGCCGGTGGCCCCGGTAACAACAGCAGTTTTGTTTTCTAAAGAAAATAGGTTCATCCGCTGTTAAACTTTTAATGCCGTTTGTGCTTTTACTTCTCCTAATTTCCTGAACACCGGTTCCACAGGTTTTCCCCTTAATGAATTGGCTACATTTCCTTCTTCCACCGCAGTTTTTAACAGGCCCAGTACAGCACGGTAAGCTTTTAAAGTGTAGTCAATATCTTCATCGGTATGGCTGAAGCTCATGTTATGAAAACCTGACCAGAGAATTCCTTTTTTTATCAGCTCCTGCTGTACAAATGATTTTAATTCCAGCGGACTGCCTGCTGATGCAGCAAATGTTACCATGGAGCGGCAATCATAGCCGATACATTTTGTGTAGTGATCAATCCCAAGCTCTGCTGCAATGCTGTTGTACCCGTCTTTCAATAGTTTGCCTTTTTGAGAAAGGTATGCAGGTACATTTTTGTATATCATTTCCTTAATAGTGGCTACTGCTGCTGCCAGTGAAAGTGCTTCGCCGCCAAAAGTGGTGAAGAAAAAAACTTCTTCATTAAAGAGGCTCATTATGTCTTTTCTTCCTGTAAGCAATGAGATGGGCATCCCGTTAGCAAATGCTTTTGAGTAGCAGGCGAGGTCAGGAGTTACACTAAAATATTCCTGTGCACCGCCAATTGCGATCCTGAAGCCCGTCCACATTTCATCGAATATGAGCAATGTGCCGTTGGCTTCACAAATGGATTTTAATTCCTGTAAAAAATTATCGGCAGGCGCATCAAAAATAAACGGCTCCAGTATCACACAGGCAGTGTCGCTATTCAATAATTTTTTTACTGATTCAATATTGTTGTATTCAAACGTGGCAGTAAGGTTACATACTTCGTTCGGTACGCCGCTGTTGCGGCTGGTAGTTGCAATATACCAGTCGTGCCAGCCATGATAGCCGCAGCACAGCACCTGGTTCCTGCCGGTAAAAGCCCTGGCCACTCTTACCGCTGCACTGGTAACATCAGCGCCTGTTTTGCTGATGCGCACTGCTTCTGCATTGGGAATAATTTGATGAATAAGCTCACACAATATTACTTCAAGCTTATGCATCAGTGAAAAAGTAATTCCTTTTTTTAATTGCTCTGCAATCGCTTCATCCACTTTGGGATAACAATAGCCTAATGACAGGGGCCCCGTAGCCATGTTATAATCCAGGTATTCATTTCCATCCACATCCCATATCCTTGCGCCGCTGCCCCTTTCGGCATATTTAGGCGCCACGCCGTTTACATATTGCCCCGGCCCTTTGGCCAATGTTTGCGTAACCGGTGTCATTATATGCAAAGCCTGTTCGTACAGCGCATCAGACTGGGTTATTACAGGATAATCATCATTAAATGCTACTTTGTTAAACATGCAGTGTTATTTTATTTTGTTTAAAACTGTGCATTATTTTAAATGCAATCTTCTCCGGGGTAAAGCCTTCATGCACCAATACCTGCTGCAGCAACCCCGGCTTAAACCAATGGTTGTCCAGCGCAATGGGTATTACGTCAGCAGTGAGCTTTTGCCTGAGCAATGTTTCTGCAACAATGGAATACAGGCCCCCTGTAATAAAATGATCTTCCAGGGTTACAATGGCTGCGCTGTTCACCGCACTTTGTATAATCACCTGCTCATCCACCGGCTTCAGGCTGCGCATATTGACAAGCCCTACCGAAAGCCCGTTATCGTTTAATATGCTGGCAGCAACCAATGCCGGCTCTAACAGGAACCCGTACACTAAAATGGTAATATCCGTTCCGGAGGAAATTATTTCAGCCTTCCCGGGCACAAACGGAGCATGTGCAAACGTTGTTTGCTTATGGTTGATCCTTACATACGAGGGAGCCGGTGATCTCCAGATAAACGGCAGCATCTTTACAAGGTCATCTTCATCTGCCGGTGCAAACACTTCCATACCGGGAATGCCACGCATTAAGGCAATATCTTCAACAGCCTGGTGCGTAGGTCCATTACCGTCTGATAAAAAACCGGGGATATAGCCGCTAAGCTTTACTGGTAAATTTGCAATACCCACATCCGTGCGGATGAACTCGAATGCCCTCATGGTAAGAAAAGGCGCCAGGGCATGAACAATGGGAATACGCCCTCTTAATGCAAGCCCTGCCGCCATGCCGATCATTGTTTGTTCTGTAATGCCGGTATCTAAAAAACGGTTGCCCAATGCTTTGGGAATATTTCGTACCAATGCCCTGTTTTCCGCAGTCATTACAATGATGCGTTCATCATCCAGCGCCGTCTTCGCCAGCAGTTCTTCGTAAGCCATTTATCGTACTGTTAAAGTTTCAGATTCAAGTTCTGCCTGTATGTGGGTGTGCAATTCATTTACCAGCCGTTCTGCCTCTGCTGCCGTAAAAGAACAGAACCACCTGTCTGCCTTTGCCTCAATGCCTGGCAGTCCTTTTCCCCTTACTGTATCGGCAATCACCACGTTTATTTTATGATTGCTGAAAGGAAGCGCCTTTAATGCATTTTCAATTTCATTAAAGTCATGCCCGTTAATCCTTGTAACATGGCAACCAAAAGCTTCAAACTTACCGGCCAGCGGCTCAAGCGGTATCAGCTCTTCTGTTCTCACGTTGGCCTGGAACTGGTTCCTGTCAACAATAATGGTAAGGTTATCCAGCCCATAAGCATTTGCCACCAGCAGGGTTTCCCAAACAGTTCCTTCATTCAATTCCCCGTCGCCGGTAATTACCACTATGCGGTTGTGCTGGTTCCTTATTTTACAATCGTAAGCAACGCCTGCAGCCACCGAAGGCAAATGGCCCAGTGAACCGGAATGAAACTCAACGCCCGGGATACGCCTGTTGGGATGCCAGTAAATGGAATCATCTGTTGACAGATGGTTTTTTAATCTTTCTCTTTCAATAAAGCCAAGCTCGGCCAGTGTGCCGTACAGGGCAGGCACATCATGACCTTTGGAAAGAAACAGGTAATCCCGTTCCCTGTCCTGCAGGTTGTTTTTATCAATGTGCAGGAACTCTGCATACAGGTACACCATCAGCTCAACACAGGAAAGCGAAGCGCCGATGAAGCATCCACCACCCACTGTTAGTGATATGATATGTTCCCTGACCTTAGCAGCAATTGATTGCAGTTTAATTGATCTGTCAGTTGTCATAATAAAGCCCCGCTATTTTTAAATTGGGACGGTTCAATTGTTTTTAATTCGTTTATATGGTGCCGGTACCAGTTGATGCCGGCATATTTTTGATTGATGGAAAAAATATCCAGCCTCCGTTGCAGCAGCTCAATAATGTCCCGGCAGCTGAACATAGGCTTGCCGGCGGAGAGTTCGTCAAAAACGGCTTTTATAAATTGATAATCTTCGGGATAGTCAATTGTAAACCGGTGCGTGATGGAATAGTCTATACTCTCTTCCATCAAAACGTTGCCGATCCTGAATTGCGAAGGGTTATCCCATATATAGGGCGTTGTATGCTCCTTTTCAAAACTCTTATCAGCATGTTTCCAGGCTTCCTGCAATACGTCAAAGGGTATCACTTCCACATCATTTCCATCAGGCCAGCTTGCGGGGTGCAGGTTGCTTACAAAGTCGTATTCATACTGGTGATTGAGGTAAAAACCGATCACTTTATTAATAATATCAGGATCTATTAAAGGGCAATCGCTCGGTATTTTTATTACTACAGATGCGTTGTATTCCAATGCCGCTTTGTAGTGCCTGTCAAGCAAATCAGAAGGATGCCCGCGGAAACATTCAATGCTGTTATCCCTGCACAGCTTTGCAATTATATCATCCCCGGCATCAGTTGTGGTGGCCACCACAACTGCTCCGCTTGTAAATGCAGACCGCACCCGCTTTACCTGCTGGATAAACAAAGGCTCATTTCCCAATGGCAATAACACTTTGCCCGGCAGCCTTGAAGAACCGGTTCTTGTTTGAATAATGGTGACGATATCTGGTGTTGCTTTTGGCAGTTCAGGCTAATTGAAGTGGTGAAAGATATTGTTGCTGCAATTGAAGAAAATCCTTTAATGCCCCCTTGTATTCAATATAATCCCTGCACAGGGAAGCGATATTGGCGGCTGATGAACCGCCATTTTGAACAGGAGCCAGTGCCTTAAGTTGCTTCACATCAAAATAGGAGTGCACTTTTTTTCCCAAAGCGATACCGGCATATACAACTGTGGAATATTGTGTGATGAGCTCGCTGCAATTAGCAATCATGTGATTAGTATTGCCATCCGGGAAGATCATTGTATCTGCCGGTGAAAATTTTTTTATTTCGGCAACAGCCCTTTCCTTTTGCTCATTGGGATGCAGCTTAAAAACAAGCTGCCGGCCACCGGCAATTTTCACACAATCCCCGATAAACTTTTCCCTGTCATCTTTCTTAAATGTTTCCCTTGCATCAGATGTGGCCACCAGCACATAATCATGATAGGGAAAATCATTATCAAGAAATGACTGTATATTATCATAGTTAGGGATGCCGGTTACGAATATTTTTTCTTCAGCAGTGCCGTAAGCCGCAAATTGTTTTTTATAGCCTTCAGACGCAGCACAATAGATATCGCATAGATTACTGCAGCCGTTAAAGGCCGTATTGCCGGCAAAATAACCGGGCAATCCCATGCTGTGCACAAAGCTTCCCCATGCTGTCACGGGGTCGGTCATACCTTCCTGTATCCAAACAGATTTTATCGAACGCAGCGTTTGTGGAATTAACATATCAGAACAGAATACTACGAGGCTGTAATCATTTTTGCAGCGGCCAAGGGCATAATCATTCCGGAGCTGGTGCTGCTTAAGATAAACGTCTGCCTTGTTTTTAAACTCCCCTGCTAAAATAGTATTGTTAAAAAGCCCCGCTTTTACTGCTGCTTTAATAACAGGGTTGCTGCTGAACAACTGGCTGAAGAAGCAATCATAATCCGGCAGCATTGCAGCCACCTGGTGCATTTGTGTGGTTTGATTTGGCGAACCAATAATGAAAAGAATTTTCTTTTTTGGCATACCCTGTTTTCTTAAGCCTGTTTTTCAAAAAGGATGATCCCGTTATTACCCGCCACAAATCTGATTTTTTTAAGCACAAAAATTCAGGCGTAATACAGATTTGATAATTTGGTAATAAAATGAAAATGTTTTCTTAAAATAAGAATGAGGGGCTCTATTAGATTTGTAACGGGGACTTTTTGTTTTATCATACTGCTTTTTGGCAGTGAACAAATCCTGGTATTCCCGTAATTAAAAAACCTGCGTCTTTAGATGTTTCACAGCTATAAAAAATTACTTTTCAGTAATGATGAGGTAAAGATGTGAGGAAAATAAGCTTGTTTTTAAAAAATGATGTAGTGATGATGTGGGCGTAAATTTTAAATAGCTGCCCCCCACGATTAAATTTGCAACAGTTTACAAGCATTTTTTTCTCGTACAGCAGCTGGTTTTTACAAGCAATCGTTAAACGGATGGGCTTATATAAGCCCATCTTTTTTAGCAGCCTGGCAAAAGCACCGGCAGTTCACAGTACCTAAAACGATAAAAACTTTAATTGTTTGCCCATGCGCCATCTTATTATAACAATAATAGTATTTGCCTTTTCAAAAAACCTCGCTGCGCAAGGATTAAAAGCCAGTGGTCAACAAATTGTGGATGCCCATGGCAATGAAGTAATACTCCGGGGCATCGGCCTGGGCGGATGGATGCTGCAGGAGCCCTATATGCTTGGACTGGCAGGCGCTGCAGAGAACCAGCAGCAGTTCCAGCAAAAAATTGAACAGTTAATTGGCAAGCAAAAAACGCAGCAGTTCTATGATGCGTGGCTGGCCAACCATTGTACTAAAGTGGACATTGATTCCCTGGCGGCATGGGGTTTTAATTCAATAAGGCTGCCCATGCATTATAACTTATTTACATTGCCTGCAGCAAAAGAGCCTGTGAAAGGAAAAAATACCTGGCTGCAAAAAGGATTTATACTTACCGACAGCCTGTTAAGCTGGTGCAAAGCAAATAAAATATATCTTATTCTCGACCTGCACGCTGCGCCCGGCGGACAGGGAAATGATATTCCCATAGCAGACAGGGACACTACAGCGCCTTATTTATGGAACAGCGAAGCCAACAAACAAAAAACAATTGCCCTTTGGCAAAAGCTCGCAGACCGCTACAAAGATGAACCCTGGATTGGTGGCTATGATTTGATCAATGAGCCAAACTATGGCTTTCAAGATGCCGGTGACAGGAATGGCTGTGCCGAAACAGGCAACGAGCCTTTAGTTGAACTGTATAAAGCCATCACCATCGCTATAAGAAAGACAGATAAAAACCATATTATTTTTGTTGAAGGCAATTGCTGGGCAAATAATTTTAATGGTATTCTTCCTTTATGGGATAATAACATGGCCATTAGTTTCCACAAATACTGGAACTATAACGATCAGGAATCTATCCAAAAATTTTTAAACCTGCGGTCGCAATACAATATGCCCGTGTGGCTGGGTGAAAGCGGTGAAAATTCCAACAACTGGTTTACCAATGCCATCAGCCTGCTGGAAGAAAACAGGATCGGCTGGGCCTGGTGGCCGCTGAAAAAGATCGGCATCAACAATCCCATGCAGGTAAAGTCAAACAAAAATTACCAGGCCATTATTAAATACTGGAAAGGCGAAGGGACAAAGCCTTCTGCCGAGGCTGCTTTTAAAGGATTGATGCAACTGGCAAATGACACAAGAACAGAAAATACCATTATACAACGGGATGTGGTTGATGCCATGATAAGGCAGGTTAGCAGCAATGAAACGCTTCCTTATAAAAGCCCGGCCATACAGCCTAATACCATTTTGTACGCTGTTGATTATGACCTGGGTAAAAGGGAATTTGCTTACAGCGACAAGGACTCCGGCAATTACTGGGTGTCCAACCATATAAGGACCAACTGGAACGAAGGAAGAAAATACCGGAATGACTGCGTGGATATAGGCCCCTGCGCCGATGTTATTACCAACGGCTATAGTGTTGGCTGGATCGATGACGGGGAATGGCTTCAGTATACTGTATATTCCGAAAGTGATGCAGTATATGATGTAAATGTCCGTACATCAGCGGCAAAAGATGGCGGCGAAGTAGAATGGCTGCTGAATGATCAAAAACAATCATCCGCCAGCCTGCCTTTAACGGGTGATATTAATAAATGGCAAACAACTGTTATTAAAAATATACGCCTGTATTCCGGGTGGAACAAAATAAAATTAGTGGCTGTAAAAGGCGGTTTCAATTTGAATTACCTGCAGTTTATCAAACAATGAGTACTTCGGGATCAATTTATTTCTTATTGCCTTTATAGTTTTTTTCATAAACGGCAATCCACTCATCAGGAGTTATTTTAGATGCCAGCTCGCCTATCAGCTCATAAGGAATGTCTTCCGGTTTTTTATAGCGCATACAGCTTTTGCCCATGTCTAATTTTTTAGAAGAGGCTTTGGCGTGTGCCTCTGTAAACCATTTAAGCAATGCAGGGTTGGCATACACACCCATATTATACACGGCGATAAAGTTTTTTTGCGAAGCAATATTCATAAAAGGCAGCGGCAGCGAAGGGTTGCAATGATACCCCGCAGGATATTTTGAATGCGGTACCACATAGCCGATCATCCCGTAGCCCATACATTCCTGAAAACCTTTGGGTAAATTTTTCCTGACAACGGCCCGCAATTTCTTAATGGCAGCCTTCCTGTCTTCCGGCAGTTCGTCAATATACTGGTCTACGGTGGTGGCTTTTGATTGCATGCTGCAGCTGTTGTGGTTGGCTAAATTAAGAAGAGATTTTTTCCTGTGCAACATCGCTTTTGCTGCTTTCTTTACGGCTACTGCCGGCCCTTGACCCAAAAATGGCATTTTATGTTAGAAAAACGGGACTAAAAATACATGTACAATTAAGTTCCAAACTTTTATCTTTGGCACTAAATCATTTTAACGAATATGAAGTTTATTGTTTCCTCTTCGGCTTTGCTGAAACAATTGCAGCAGATAAACGGTGTTATCAATGCCAATACGGTGCTCCCCATACTGGAAGATTTTTTGTTTGAAATAGAAAAGAACAAGCTCACCGTGGTGGCTACCGACCTGGAAACCGTGATGAAAGTGCACCTGGACATTGAAGCCAAAGACAGCGGTAAAGTGTGTATCCCTGCAAGGATATTGATGGATACTTTAAAAAACATTGCAGACCAGCCCCTCAGCTTTAATATTGACAAAAACTTTGGCGTGGAAATTACCAGCGACAATGGCAAGTATAAAGTAATGGGCGAAAACCCGGATAATTTTCCCAAAGAACCTGTGGCGGATGATGCCAACAGCTTTACCATGACATCTTCTTCACTGGTAACCGCCATCAATAAAACTTTGTTTGCCGTAAGCAATGATGATCTTCGCCCTGCCATGACGGGTGTATTTTTTGAATTGGATAAAAAAGGCATTACCTGCGTGGCAACAGATGCGCACCGCCTGGTAAAATATAAAAGGACAGATGTAAAATGCCCTAAAACAGACACGTTCATTGCTCCCAAAAAACCATTGAACTTATTAAAGGGCGCTTTGCCGGATAATGATGATGAACTGAATATTTCCTACAACAGCAATCATTTGTTTGTAAAGCATGGCGGTACAGAATTAGTGTGCCGTTTGATAGATGCCCGTTTCCCGGACTATAAAGTAGTGATACCGGCAGACAATCCCTATAAGCTTACTATTAATAAAGCAGACTTCCAGAATGCCCTGCGCCGTGTGAGCGTGTTCAGCAACAAGAGCACCAACCAGGTGGCATTAAGCATTAGCGGCAGCGAGCTGCAACTGGCCGCACAGGATGTTGACTTTAGCTTTGAAGGCAACGAACGCATGGCCTGCCAGTATGATGGTGAAGACCTGCAAATTGCTTTCAATGCAAAATTTTTAATTGAAATGCTGAGCGCTGCCGATACTGCTGATGTGAATATTGAGCTAAGCACTCCCACAAAAGCTGGCATTATCAAACCGACAGAAACAGAAGAAAACGAAGAATTGCTGATGCTGGTGATGCCGCTGATGCTGAACAATTAAAATCTTCCTTACCAGGGAATCAAAACCAACTACTTTTAAACCGGGGTTTACTGAAAAGTAAGCCCTGTTTTTTTGCCCTGAGCGAAGTCGAAATACGGGTTATTATAAAGGATGAACAAAAACTTCATTCCTTAAGAGCAATTGCAACGCCTGCTTTATTTTTATCATCGCTGCCCACAATGCTCTTTGTATTTTTTCCATGAATAAAAAATGAATACCGGTTTTTATGTTGTTGCATTTTGCTGATCATTTCAGTAAAAGATACATCCGGGTTATTAAAAATTACAACGTTGCCTTGCGGAGCATCTGTTATGTTGTTTATGTTGTTGATCTGCGAAAAATATTGTTCCAATTCCTTTGCAAATACACGACCGTCTGCAACAACATAAGCCATTGCCCGTAATTTGCCCGGTTGTTCAGCTTTGGTTTTTGTACCCAATAGTTTTTTCCCCGCAATCAGCAGTTTCAAAAAAAGTATGTACATATTACCTGATAATTTCGGGTAATGTTTTTTCACAAATAATATCATGGCGCCATAAAACACGCTGAAATACCCGGTAGTTTTTTTGGCGGCACTTTCCCCTTTAAAATGTATGATGGTAGTACCGGCAAAATAAAAATTTTTATAGCTGCTTTTTTGTATTCGGTAGCTAAGGTCAATATCTTCTGCGTACATAAAATAATCTTCATCAAAGCTGCCAATGCTGTCAATTATTTTTTTATCAACCATCATAAACGCTCCCGATAAAACATCCACTTCATTGCTTTCGTTTTCCTGTAAATGGCCGAGATAATAACGGGCAAATATTTTTGATGTGGGAAATAACTTTGCAAGCCCTGTCATTTTACAAAATGAAGTAAACGCCGATGGAAATCCTCTTTTGCTTTCCGGCAAAAAATTTCCGCTGCCATCAATCATTCTTACACCTAACACACCAATATTTTTTTGCTGCGTAAAAAACTGTAAACATTTCTGTAAACAATCTTCCGGCAAAACAGTATCAGGGTTCAGGAATAAAATTTTTTCTCCCCTTGCCAGCCTTACTGCTTCATTATTGGCTTTTGCAAAACCGGCATTTTCATTCTTCCATATAAACTGCACGGGCGGAAACTTCCCGGCAAAAAATTCTTTGCTGCCATCCGTTGAGTAATTATCTACCACAAAAATTTCTGCATCAATGCCGGCGCAGGCCTTCAGCACACTGCAAAGGCATTGCTCTAAAAAATATTTTACATTGTAGTTTACTATGATGATGGAAAGTTGCAGGTGCTGTGATTTTTGTTTGCAGCAAATATGCCTAATCCTGTTTAATACTCTGCTCATACCGGAATAAATTACCGGGATCGTATTTTGCTTTTATAGCCTGCAGCCTTTGATAATTATTCCCATAATACAGCTCCGGCCAGTTGCTGAAGTTAATATCCGGATAATTCCTGTACTGCGCCCTGATGCCATTGCTGTTGAAAACCTGTTGCACCGCCTCAAATTTTTCTACTAATCTTTTTTGTTGTGAAGGGGTTTCCCAATAAGTCTGCAATTCCGAAAAATAGGAATAAGCCCGGTGAGGGAAGGAAGATAGTTTTTCCAGCTCCGGGTTTTGAATATTCCCGCCCAGCGTATTTACCTGGTAGATCATGCCGGTGGTGGATACCACGATATCAAGTGCCTTCTCAACAAAGCTGCCTATTTCATTAAAGTTTTTGTACAGACCGGCAGAAGCATTTTTGAAATACAGGGGATTGCTTTTTCCATAATATACTTTCAGCGCCTTCGCCAGTGGCTGCGGCCTGCTGACTGTTGTTTTATCAGTAACAGCAGTAAGCCCGCTAATTACATTTTTAACCACAGATGTCTGTTTACCCACATTGGTCAGCAGTATGTACAATGTTTTTCCGTTCAGTACATAAGCGCTGAAGCATTCCACCGGCAATATGGCTGTCAGCTCAAACCACTTTTGCAAAACGGCTTTTGCTCTTTCGGCATTTACCTGGTAGGCCCTGAAGCGGTGGCTCTGCATAAAGGAGGGGGCAGTATGCGCTTTAAACGTAAGTTCTGTAACCACGCCAAAATTCCCATTATTGCCTCCCCTGCAGGCCCACATCAATTCATCGCTTCCGGAGGCGGTCACAATTTTTCCTGTGCCGTCCACCATGGTAAGCGATTGCAAACTGTCGCAGGTAAGGCCAAATTTCCTTGCCATCAACCCATATCCGCCGCCCAATACCAGCCCGCCAATACCTACGCCGGCACAGGAGCCACCGGGGATAATTTTATTTTTCGGCAACAATGCATCATAAATTTCAGATAGTTTGCAGCCGGGATTTAGCTTGACCGTTTCTTTATCCAGCCATTCAATGCGCTTCATGCCGCTCATATTAATCACCATTTCCCCGTTATTGCAAGAAAAGCCTTCCATGCAATGGCCGCCGCTTTTTACCGCAATGGCTAAATTATTTTTCGCTGCATATTGAACGGCTTCTGCCACGCCATTGCTGTTTTTGCATAAAGCAATAATGGCGGGTTTTTTATCAATGCGCTTATTAAACCCCTTCCGCAACGCTTCATATTGGTCATCCCCGGCTTTGTAATAAACAACGTTATCGCTGTTTACCGGTAAACTATTACTATTGATAAAGCTTAACGGTTCTGCTGCAAGGCTAAGTGGCGCCAGCAGGGAGAGTTGGAGGAATTTTTTACGGTTAATGCTTGACATTGCGGAACGAAATATATCCTAAAGATAGCAAAGCCAAATCCATTATTTACCTTTGCGCCATGATAAAAAGCACCTTGATCAAAGCAACAGAAGCCGGGGCAAAAGAGCTGCAGCGTTTTTTCAATAAAAAGTTTAAGGTTACCAATAAGGAGGGCATTAATAATCCTGTTACCGAAGCCGATCATGCTTCGGAAAAAGCGATTTTTAAAGTGATAAAGGCTGATTATCCCAACCATTTTCTTTTAAGCGAAGAGGCCGGGGAAATAAAAATGGACAGCGAATACAAATGGATAATTGACCCCATTGACGGCACCATTAATTTTGCCAACGGCATCCCCATTTGTTGCGTAAGCATTGGCCTGGAGCATGACGGCGAGCTGGTAATGGGCGCCGTGTACAACCCTTTTATGGATGAATTTTTCTTTGCCCAAAAAGGCTTTGGCGCTTCGCTGAACGATAAAAAAATTTCGGTGAGCAAAAAATCTGACCTGTTAAAAAGCTGCCTCGTTACAGGATTTCCTTATACCTATCTTGACAGTGAGAACGGGCCATTGCAGGTGTTTGAACGGTTTATCCGGAAGGGTGTTGCCGTGAGAAGATTGGGAAGCGCTGCTTTGGATCTGTGCTGGACTGCCGCCGGCAGGTTCGAAGGATTTTATGAGCATAGTTTAAAGCCCTGGGACAATGCAGCAGGTATTCTCATTGTGCAGGAAGCAGGTGGAAAGGTAACCGGCTTTAACGGGAAAAAACATAAGGTGTACCAGCCGGATATTATTGCCACCAATGGCGTGATACATGATGAATTAATGAAAGTAGTTAACGGAAAAAAATAATTTCATGAGTAACCAGCGTACGGAAATAGCAACCCTGGGGGAGTTTGGATTAATTGACTACCTCACTAAGAACAATGAAACCAAAAATGCCTCTACCATTTTAAGTGTGGGAGATGATGGCGCTGTAATAGATCATTTTGGCAAGCAAACGGTAGTGGCTACCGACATGCTGGTGGAGGGCATTCACTTTGACCTGTCGTACACCGCACTAAAGCATTTAGGCTACAAAAGTGTGATTGTGAACCTGAGCGATATATATGCGATGAATGCCACGCCCACGCAAATCGTGCTGAGCATTGCTTTCAGCAACCGGTTTAGCGTGGAAGCGCTGGATGAGCTGTATGAAGGGGTGTATGCTGCCTGCGAAAAGTACGGCGTTGACCTGGTTGGCGGTGATACCACTTCTTCACAAAAAGGATTGATCATTTCCATTACGGCCATTGGTGAAGTGGCGCCGGATAAATATGTAAAACGCAGCACTGCCAATAAAGGAGACCTTATCTGTGTAAGCGGGTTTCTCGGCGGGGCATTTTTAGGATTGACGATTCTGGAAAGGGAGAAAAAAATATTTGCTGAAACCGGCATCCAGCCCGATTTTGAAGGGCAGGATTATATCATTGGCCGTTTATTAAAGCCTGAAGCAAGAAAAGATATCGTTGGCTTTTTTGAAGAGCAGCAAATTGTGCCCACATCAATGATTGATATAAGCGATGGGCTGAGCAGTGAAATATTGCACATTTGCAGGCAAAGCAATTTGGGTTGTGTATTGTACGAAGATAAAATACCCATATACGAAGAGGCAAAGCAGTTTGCCTATAAGCTGGAGCTTGATCCCACCGCCTGTGCATTAAGCGGCGGTGAAGATTATGAATTGCTGTTTACTATTTCACAAAATGATTATGAAAAAATAAAATTAAATGGCCAGGTAAGCGTTGCAGGGTATATGGTTTCGCCGGGCGAAGGCAAAAATATCATTACAAGGGGTGGTAATAAACATGAGCTGGTGGCGCAGGGATGGAACCATTTGAAAAGCTGACGCTTTCAGTATTTCTTCTTACATTTAGGTAACAATTATTGATGTATGGCAGCAGCAGTAACTCCGCAAAAAATGATTGATTTTTTTACGCAGCTTGATGCCGGTGAAAAAAAGAATTTTCTTTCATTGCTTAAAGAATATTTAAAATCGGGAAGCAAAGAAATGTCGCCCCAATCATTAGCAGAATATAACAGGGAGCTTGAAACAGCAGATGCAGAAATTGAAGCCGGGGATTTTATCCTGCATGAGGATGTGGTAAAATACTTCAGCAAAAAATAAAGCATGGCTGTTGTTAAATGGAATAAGAGTGCCCTTAATCAATTAATAAAAGCAATTGAATACATTCTCAAAAAAAATCTGTTCAGGCTTCAGATACAGTACAAATAGATATTCTTACGGCGATAGGAAATCTTGCAGATAATCCAGAAAAGTTTCCTCCTGATAAATACAGGCTGAACAATGATAAGAGTTTCAGGGCCTTTGAATTACACAGTTACAGAATTGCTTACCGGTATAAAAACAATGAAATCAGGATCATCCGAATCAGGCATGTTAAGAGAAACCCTAAGATGTATTAAAGAAAATTTTTTCTTCGCCTGCTTTTTAGTTTTTCTTTTAAGCTCCTGTTCTGCCAGCCTTAAAAACTATAACCCCGACAAAAAGTTTTCACAGCAGGAGCTTCAAAGCGATTACACTTTACTGAGAAATATTTTAGAGAAAAAACATCCTTCTCTTTATTGGTACACATCCAAAGACAGCATGGATTTTTATTTTGACAGCCTTTACCATGCTATCCCGGACAGCATGACGGAGCTGCAATTTGGCTGGAACATACTTGCCCCGCTCACCCAAAAAATCCACTGCGGCCACACCAGTTTTGGCATGAGCAAAAAATGGAACAAATTCATGCAGGGAAGAACCATTCCTTCTTTTCCCCTGTTTGTAAAAGTGTGGAAAGACACGATGATCGTTACTTTCAATCTCAATAAAAAAGATTCGGTATTAAAGCCCGGTACGCTTATCACTTCCATCAATAATATTCCCAATGATATCATTGTGCAGCAAATGCTGCAATACCTGCCGCTTGACGGGTATGCAGGCAATGTAAATTATATCCGTATCAGCAGCAACTTTCCCTACCTGCACCGCAGCATATTCGGCCTGTATAAAAGCTACCGGGTTGGTTATATTGACAGCAATGGCAATAAAGGAAAAGTGATAGTGCCCATGTGGGAACCGCCGAAAGACAGCACAAAAAAGAAACCGGCTAAGCCACCGGTAAAAATTTCAAAGGCAAAACAAAAAAAAGAGAGGATTGAAAGCTTTCGTTCCCTGTCAATTGACAGCAGCATTAATACAGCCATACTTACACTCAATACTTTCAGCAATGGCGGGGGCAGGCACCTTCGCCGGTTTATCAACCGTTCTTTTAAAACCATCAAAAAACAAAACATAAAAAATCTTGTTGTTGACCTGCGCAGCAACGGAGGCGGCGATATTACTTTATCGGTATTGCTTTCGAAATATTTACGCAGTACCCCTTTTAAAGTTGCCGACTCGGCTTATTCTGTCAGTAAAAATTTTTCGCCCTATACGTCAAATATTAAAAGTGCTTTCTGGAATAATCTCGGCCTGATTTTTCTAAGCAAAAAAAGAAAGGATGGTTTGTACCATTTCGGCTATTGGGAGCGGCATGTATTTAATCCCAAAACAAAAAATCATTTCGATGGCAGGACGTATGTACTTATCAACGGGCCTACCTTTTCTGCCTCCACTTTATTTTGCAACGCCGTAAAAGGCCAGCCCAATATTACCCTTGTGGGTGAAGAAGCAGGCGGCGGCTGGTATGGCAATAACGGCATCATGATCCCTGATATCACTTTGCCCAATACAAAACTCCGGGTCCGTTTACCTTTCTTCAGGCTGGTGCAGTACAACCATGTGCCTAAAGACGGCAGCGGCGTAATGCCCGATATTTATATCCCGCCAACAGCAGACGGCGTAAGAAAAAAGGAAGACAGAAAAATGATGATAGTGAAAGAGATGATAAAAAACACCGCAAATTAAAATAGTTACGTAACTTTATAAAAACTTACGTAAGATGTACACAAAACTTACTTTAAATATTTCGCAGGCGGTGGTGGAAAAGGCCAAAACAACAGCAAGGAAAAGAAGAACCAGTGTGTCTAAAATGGTGGAGGATTTCCTAAAAAAAGTCTCTTCAATAGAAGATAGCAGCGGCTCCGTGGTCCAGTCTATTATTGCCAATGCCCCTTCTCATACAATAAAAGCCGGTACCGAAAAGCAAATAAAAGAAAAGCGGTTAAAAGAAAAATATGGCAGTTAAAATTTTCGCAGATACCAATATTGTTATTGATTTTCTTGCCCAGCGGCCTTTTGATCTGGAAGAGCTAATACAGCTTTTTGAAATGGCCGAAGAACATAAGATTGAAATATACATATCCGAAACCGTTGTTACCAATTCTATTTATATTATCAAAGATACTTTGCAGGTATTGCGGTTATTAAAAATAACTCAAGTCATATTTATTACAAAAAACTCAATTGCGGAAGCGCTTGAAAGTAATTTTAAAGATAAAGAAGACGCTATTCTTTATCATGGTGCACTTGCTGCGGGGTTGAATTATTTTCTTACAAGAGACCCTAAAGATTTTATCAAATTTTCTACCTCAAAATTGCCCGTAATTGGCGTGAAAAAATTGCTCCGGCTTTTGTCATAATAATTTAAACACATCTCCGTCTTTCCAGAAAGGAAATTTCGTTCTCACTTCTTCCAGCCTTTCTTTTTCCAGCTCAATAGTAAAAATATCTTCTTCATCTGCTTTGTGATAAAGCACTTCGCCGAGAGGGTCTATTACTAAACTATTGCCGCTGTGGTTAATATTGTTTCCATCCCTGCCCACACGGTTTACGCCTATAACATAACACTGGTTTTCTATCGCCCTTGCACAGAGTAATGTTTTCCATGCATGGCTTCTTTTTTCCGGCCAGTTGGCTACATAAATTAATACATCATATTCCGGCACCCTGAGCGAAGTCGAAGGGCTTGTTCCGCCAACACTGAGCGGAGCAGAAGTGTGAGCAGAATCAAAGACTCTATTTCTTGCCCACACCGGGAAACGCAGGTCATAACAAACCTGCAAATTGATCTTCCATCCTTTTACCGAAGCTATCAGCCTTTTATTCCCTGCGGTGTAATGCTCATTTTCTCCTGCATAGGCAAACAGGTGGCGTTTGTTGTAATAGCCATAATCGCCGTTGGGCAGCATCCAGATAAGCCGGTTATAATATTTTTCTTCTTCTTTAATAATAATGCTGCCGGTAAGAACAATCCTTCTATCTGCTGCGATACTTCTCATCCACCCTACTGTTTCTCCTTCCATTGTTTCGGCAAATAATTGCGGCTGCATGGTAAAGCCCGTGCTGAACATTTCAGGCAATACAATTATTTCCGTTCTTTCCTCAACGGAATTGATCTTCTTTTCAAGCTGCTGCAGGTTAGCAGCTTTATCTTCCCATGCAAGATCAGTTTGTATGGTGGTAATAGTGAGAGTGGACATGAGGAATATTTGCACTGTAAAATTACAAAATGCTTTTCTGCATTTATAACATTGGGGCCTTACCTCCTTTTGCTATGCCTGTTGCCAAAATTTTTTCTTGGCGCCCTGTCCTGCCGCCCATTGCCTCTTTGTTTATTGGCCGTAGTTTTCTGTTGCGGTGATGGTGGCGCTGCAGCCGCGGCTGTACCTGCCGGAAAAGGATGGTTCTCCGCCACAGGAATATTTTTACCAATTAATTTTTGAATGTCCCGTAGCGCTGTTCTTTCTTCATGATCACAAAAAGTAATAGCAACACCTGCGTTGCCGGCCCTGCCGGTACGGCCAATGCGGTGTACATAGGTTTCCGGTACATCCGGCAATTCATAATTGAACACATGCGTCAGGTCATCAATATCAATTCCCCTTGCAGCAATATCGGTAGCCACCAGCACACGAAGGTTGCCATTTTTAAAATTGGTAAGTGCATGCTGCCTTGCGTTCTGCGATTTATTACCATGAATAGCTGCTGCTGTAATGCCTGCCTTGTGCAATAACCGCACTACTTTATCTGCCCCATGCTTGGTTCTTGTAAACACCAGCGCCGTTTTAATTGCCGGGCTTTTTAATAAATATAATAACAGCGAAGGCTTATTTGCTTTATCTACATAAAACAGGCCCTGGTCTATTTTATCAACTGTGGACGATACGGGAGTTACTTCCACTTTTGCAGGCTTCGTTAATAATATATCCGCCAGCTTTTGAATTTCCGGCGGCATAGTGGCGCTGAAAAAAAGCGTTTGCCTTTTTACCGGCAGTTTTATTATCACTCTTTTTACATCGTGTATAAAACCCATGTCCAGCATTCGGTCAGCTTCATCCAGCACAAATATTTTTAAGTGCTGCAGCCCGATATGGCCCTGGCTCATCAGATCAAGCAAGCGGCCCGGTGTTGCTATTAAAATATCTATGCCCTGCTTTAGCTGGTTTACCTGCGGCACCTGCGATACACCGCCGAATATTACAGCATGTGTAAGGCCGGTGTACCTTCCATAGGCTGCAAAGCTTTCATGAATTTGTATGGCAAGCTCCCTCGTGGGGGTCAATATCAATACTTTTATTTGTTTGCGGCCGGGTTCGCTTTTCTTTTCTTCATGCAGCAATTGTAAAATAGGGATAGCGAATGCGGCTGTTTTGCCGGTGCCTGTTTGTGCACAGCCAAGCAGGTCTCTTTTTTCAAGAATAAGCGGTATGGATTGTTGCTGGATGGGCGTGGGGGTAGTGTAACCCTCCTCCTCCAATGCCTTAAGGATGGGATCAATTAATGCTAATTTTTTAAATGCCATTGAATGGTTTTAATTTTTTTATATGGCTGGAAAGACGTTGTATTTTCTGAATCAGCGGAGAAAATTATATTGTACCAAGCGGCTCACAACCTGCCGTGTCACTAATGGTGTAGGCTGCAAAGATAGGATTTTGTTTTTTGACAGGAGATCGGGAATGTTGATTACAGGTTTGGATTTCCATTAACTAATTACCTTATTATCTTTTTAATATTCTCGTCCCCTTCCAGATTATTCATCTGCCTTAAGATATTACCATACCTGGCGGCTACATACCTGCTTAACGGCTTTATCGTATATACCCTGGGGTTAGGAAGGCAGGCCGCAATCATTGCAGCTTCTGCACGGGTAAGGTCTTTTGCGTTTTTATTAAAATAAATTTTGGCGGCTGACTGCACACCAAATATCCCTTTGCCCATTTCAGCCACATTCAGGTAAGTTTCCAGTATCCTTTCCTTGTTCCATATTTTTTCAATCATAAAAGTAAAATACACTTCCAGCCCCTTGCGGAAAAAGCCGCCGTGCTGCCACAAAAAAACATTCTTGGCTGTTTGCTGGCTAAGGGTGCTGGCGCCTCTCGTCCGGTCAGGGTGCTTTTCATTGTACTTCATCGCTTTTTTAATGGCTTTAATGTCAAAACCGTCATGGTCGGGAAACAACTGATCTTCGCTTGCCATTACTGCCAGCTTGATATTCGGGCCCATTTCGTTGTAGCTGATATAATTCCTTTTCAACCCGTTGCCCGAAACAAAGCTTACAATCTGGGTGATGGTAATGGGGGGATCAATCCAGCGGCAGAGAATAATGTAGGCAAACTGAAGAATAAAAAGCCACAAAAAAAGTCTTTTTGCAAAGGCCCAGATCTTTTTCATGATATTGCCGGTTGGTATTGCAAAATAACAAGGTTATTTCTTATTATCGGAAGCCCTTACGTATACCAAAGAATATTTTTTACCTATCTGCATTCCTTTGCCGGATTGCCTTGACAGAAGATAACCAATACCTGCCAATGCAACGGAAGCACCTAATAACTCGGGGCTGAATTTTTTATTATCGGCAAGATACACCACGCCGCTCGCCACCGTAAGCAACAGGCCGCCGCCCATTAATGCAGCGCCGCTGCCGGCCCAGTCAAAACGCCTGCCTGTTTTGCCGATGGCCTTTATGTCTTTATAATGGTATTGTGTATAATAAAAAGAAGTGTCCAGCACATATACACCCAGTTGGGTGGGAACCTGGTGAACAATATACTGTTTCAGCAGAAGTGTATCGTTCTTTATTGCTGAAATATAAGCTTCAACACCGGCGCCGCTGTTAGCAGTAAAAATGATAGGGCTGCCGGGAAAATAGGTTTTAATGGTTTTGTCTTTCTTTTTGAACAAAATAAAATCAGAAGCCTGGCTGAAAGATAATAAGGGGATGAAAAAAAGCAGCGGCAATAAAAATTTTTTCATACTGTAATTTAAACAGTGCCAGCGATATATTTCGTTAATGTTTTTTAGTAACGTAAAAAACACCCACCATCAGGGCAATGCCAAATCCAAGTAAAATAATACCGGATATTTTATTAATGAGGGTAAGCACCCTGTCGTTGATATTTTTCCTGATTTTGCCGGCGAGCATTACTTTTAAAATATCAACGCCGATATTTACCAGCAGGCAGGTGCCGAATATGATGGCCTTGTTGCCGATGCTTTGTGCTGCAAATGCCGTGGCGGTAGAAAACCAAAATGCAATTACCCCGGGATTAAGCGTATTGATAAGAAAACCTGAAACAACCAGTTTGGTATGCGTACGTGCCGTTATCACGATCTTTTCTTCGTCTTCTTTCAGGTGTGCTTTCTTAAAAAATAAATAATACACACCCAGCGCCAGTAAAAACAGGCTGCCGATAAAACCAATTTCTTTTTCAAACCGCAGCAGGTCGGCAATAAGGCTGGAAAACAGGTTGCTCAATATTATCCATAACACATCGCTTAACCATACGCCGGATACAAAACTAAAGCCGCCGATATGCCCGTTATTAATACTTTGCTTGAAAATAGCAAATACTACCGGGCCCACGGATATTATCAATAACAAGCCCAGCGTTAAGCCTTTTAAAAATGCTTCAAGCATGCAATACTATTAGAGTAAGTGAAAGCGTGAAGATAAAAAATAATGTTTGATTATTTCTTTTTGAAAATAGGCACGGTGCTGCAGGGCTCTCCATACATAATGCTCTTTGCCACAGGCCGGAGTATATTGGTGGCCTTAAGATAAGCGGCTTCGCCAATGGGCAGGTCGCCGCAGCCTTTTATCACAATGCGTTTATCAGCAAATTCGCCTGCCGGAAGGGCGGCGATATTTTTAAGCAGCAGTTGGGTTTTTGTTTCTTCTTCATTGCCAAAAAATACTTCTTTTGCCACGGGCTGCAGCACACTTGCCACCAGCATATATGCCCACATGGGTATCACCGCATCTGCGCTGCAGGTAACTGTCACCGTTTTTCCGGTAAAGGGTACAAGGTCTAATCCCTTTAGTGATTCCCTGAAATCTTTTTCCTTCAGGATGAGGCCCATGAATAAATAATCCTTCAGGTCAAATACCGCAATATCTTCCCTGGGATAATAATCTTCCAGGTTAATGGTGACCAATGCGCTTTCACTTACTTTATTGACAATTTCGCCTTCCATAGTGCAAAATTACGATGAATAAGAATGTGCCGGCAAATGGAATTTTCGGGAAAAGGAATTTAATAACGCGGACTACACTAACTATACGGATTTTAGAAAATAATTCTTTTTAATACACATAATTTGTAATCCGTGCACAAAAAAATCCCGGCATCTCTGCCGGGATTCAATCTTATTAATTGTTCAATTAATTTATCCTGCTCCTTTCGTCTTTAATATCAGCCAGTTTTTTCAATCCCTCATACCAACCATAGCTCAATTGCTGCGCCAGTGATTTTGATTTGTCATTTGCAGGGACATCTGTATTTTTTATGCCCGTGCTGTTTACTTTCAGCACATACACACCGTTTAGCCCGGCAATAGGTTCGCTCACTTTTGTCTGGTAAGTTTTATTAAAAGCAGCGCCGATCACTTTAGGTTCGTTACCCACACCGTTAATAACGGCAGTGCTAAAAGTAAGTGAAGAATCTGCCCCTGTGGCAGCAACAGGCACTTCATAAGCTGCTGCTGCTGATTCCAGGGTAGGCGTAGCGGTTAGTTTTGTTTTTATTACAGCAGCTTTCTTTTCATTCCTTACTGCGTATTCCACCTGCGGTCTTGCTGTTTTGGCATCAGGCAGGCCTTCCGGAACTACTTTGGTCAGCGCTGCTACTACAAATTCGTCACCTATGCTGAAAGGTTCGCTTACTTCTCCTTCTTTGGCATCATAAGCCCATTTCACCACCTGCCTTGCATCCTGCAGGCTGCCGATAGCGTAATCGTTTTCTTTCAGCAAATTGGGCCATTCCACTTTTTGCAGGTTATTTTTGGCAACATAGGCATCAAATGCTTTCAGGTCTCTGGCTTCACCGGAAAATTTACTTGCTTTGGCGCTCGCAAGGTTTACTGTTTCATCGCTTGGAGCAATATCTTTTGCCACGTAAGCGATTTTATATGCCGGTTCAAAATTTTTCTGGCTCAATACTTCTATATAATGATAACCCAAGCTTGTCTTCACTACTTTTTTATCACCGGTGCTGCCGTAAAAAATTGTTTCGGCAAACTCTTTCGCAAGGCTGCTGAATTGAGAGGAGGTAAAATCGTATTCGCCTTTTTTGTCTTTGCTGCCCGGATCATCCGTGTATTGCAATACCAGTGCGCCAAAATCAGCACCGCCTTTAATGGCTGCTTCTATGCTGTCAATTCTTTTCTTTGCCGCGCTGTCGGTAAGTTTAGGTACACCCGTTTGCGGATCGGGTTGTGTGGAAACCAATATATGGCGGCATTTTACACTATCCGGCAATTGCCTGCTGCCAAGCATTTTTGCCAGCACTACTTCCTTTCCGTCAATAT
The DNA here is from genome assembly GCA_048498115.1 of Bacteroidota bacterium. Lineage (GTDB taxonomy): Bacteria > Bacteroidota > Bacteroidia > Chitinophagales > Chitinophagaceae > Ferruginibacter. The sequence goes on from JBEHYP010000035.1 coordinate 30,166, forward strand.
AGGGGCCGTACACAGTGCCGGTTGGCAACGCTGCCAATGAATCTTTTACAACCGGTGCCAGCTGTGATTTTAAGGTATAGGCGTCCTGGAAATTTCTCGTGCTCATGTTCTTTGATACAAACACATTGGCGTTGGTATCGGCGGCAAAAGCAGTTTTTAAATTGGCCACTGCATTATAAATAGCCGCTGTATCCGCAGCGCTTGGTAATGCGCTGAAGCTTACATAAGCCACTTGTCGGCCGCCATCCTGCTTATACAGGTTTTTATGCCTGCTTACATACGCAGAAATATCTTCATCACTTATTTTAATAGTGCTGTCGGCAATTTTATTATACGGCACCGCCACGTAGCTGATGCTGGCAAATGTCTTGCTTTCTGCCGCTTCTTTTTCTTTCAGCCATGTGGGATAATAGGCGCTGGCGGCAATAAGGCCGCTGTACTTGGTATATAAACCCTGCAGCCTTATAGGCTCAACCACCTGGCTTTCTATAACATCCTTTTTTTCACCCTTGGCTTTTTTGGCTTCAGCCCACCATTGCTGCACTTTGGTAAGATCATACTGGCCGGTAGTTTTATCAGTAAATGCCTGCTTCAGGCTCTGCGGAGCATCATCGCTGAATAGAATACTCGTAAGTTCTTTGGGAGAAAACTGCAGTCCCAGTTTTTCAAATTCGGTTTCCATTACTTTTTCGGCCACTATCTGGTCCCACACGTTCTGGCGCAGCATATAAGTTTGAGCACCGCTTACCCGGCCACCATACTGGTCTTCCATTGCCTGCACTTTTTGCTGAAACTCTTTGGTTTCCACCGGTATACCATTCACCTTGCCAATAGTGGAAGCGCCGCTGGCAGAGTTGCGGCTCATTCCCAGGTTGGCATCCATCAAAATAAAGCCAATCAGGCTCAGTGCGATCACCCCGATCACGATGGCAGCGCCCTTGTCACGAATTTTCTGAATAATCTGCATTTGTTATACTATATTAAAAATGGAGGGCAAAAATAGGGGAAAAATCCATATAGCGGGCTGAAAATAAGGAGGGGAAAGGGTTTAGGTTTTCAGGCTCAGCATCTCCGGAGTTGTACAATTTCAAAATCTCGTCTCTATTACAATAAAAACACACGAAGTATATACTATAAATAATGACAGCAATTGTAGTCTTGGACCACGGAAAACTAAAGCCGGAACGTTTAATGCTAATAAAACAGTTGGCTATTCTGTATGTTATATAAAGAATTAAATTTGCCTGTTCCTGTTGAATTAACAAATAAACCTCTGGAAAATTTTAACTTTAAACTGCGGTTTACATATACATCTTCGACATAAGCCATGCAATTCAGTATTGAAAAATCAATTGAGATTTTAGAAAGAACACCCAATGTCATCAACTCTTTATTAACCGGGTTGAGCGATGAGTGGATAGTAGGAAATGAAGGAGAAAATACCTGGAACCTGTATGATATAGTCGGGCACCTGGTGCATGCAGAAAAAATAAACTGGATTCCCCGGATGGATTTAATCCTGTCTGACAGTACAAATAAAGCATTCTTTTCTTTTGACAGGTTTGCACAATTTGAGAACAGCAAAGGAAAAACACTATCTCAATTAATCAGTGAGTTTAAAACCATCCGGGAAGAAAATATTGAAATACTGGAATCAAAAAAGCTGACTGATGCAAATCTTTTAAAAACAGCCATCCATCCCCAGCTGGGCGAAGTAACATTAAAACAGCTTCTTGCTACCTGGACGGCTCATGATATGACCCACCTGGCACAAATAGCCCGGGTAATAGCAAAGCAGTATAAAGAAGAAGTAGGGCCATGGATAGTAAATTAAAAAGTATTAAAGGAGTAGTACTGAGCTCTCAATCAATTCCCTTCACATCCAGCTCCTCTATCTGCTTCTTGTACTCCTGTGGCAGCAAAATGCTTTTGATCAGCCAGTCCAGCCTTATTATTCTGCTGAATTTATATAACGGCACTACAGGGGCCAGCAGGGAAAAACGGCTAAAATGCAGCAGTGTTCTTACTATTTCCGGCACCACTAATTTTTGCCCTTCTATCAGCACTTTATACCTGGCGGCGCCTAAGTGCTTTTTATATTGTTTGAAAAGATCAACAGTATAGTTGCTTTGTTGCAGGTCGTTCATTAAATGTGTTTTCCTCGCAGGTAGCCATGTTATATAAGTAAGCGGAAGTCCTTTCAATCCCATCCTTACACCCATGCGGTAAAAAACATTATACACTTCTTCTTTTTCTTCATTGCTCAATTTTGTTTCAAGCAGTTCATACGCTGCAATGGAATAATGTACCAGCATAAACA
>JBEHYP010000036.1:0-31670 GCA_048498115.1 Bacteroidota bacterium
GGGGTTCATGTATTCAGGAACCCCGGCAGCAGAAACACTTGAAACGGTCAGCAGCGAGTATTGGTAATCGGTAAGGGGGTTCTTATTGGTATTTAATGTTTTTCTAAGCCCCCATTTGCTGTTAAGCAAATTGCCGAAGTTTAAAATGTCTACGCTGAACTGCAGAGAATGGCGGTTTTTCCCAACGTTGGTGAAGATATCCTGTAATACCCTTACATCAAAGCGGTGGAGCCATGGGAACAGGCCGGAGTTGCGTTCCACATAACCTCCTTTGGCTTTTTTCAGTTCAGGTACATTATTTATAAAAGTTTCAAAGGCAGCGGCCTGCTGTTCCTTGGTAAAAGTTACGCCCCCGGTCGTAAAGGTTTCAAAATTGAGTTCGGAAGCGCTCCTTGGCACATACAACAGATCAAGGCTAACACCATCCTTGTTGATATCGCTGCCATAAGTATAAGCAAACCTGCCTGAAGAAGAACCCTGGTAAAACACGGAAACAGTAGTGGCAAGGTGTTTTATATATTCTATCCTGTAAGAAAGGCTGCCCACGATCCTGTGCGGTACTTCGTATTGAGAAATGCCTATCAATTGTTCATTAGGATCATTAACAGAATAGTTGTTAGACCATGCGGCGTTAGCTGAAGAACCAGGATTGCCGCTAATATCCCTTGACCTGGTATAAGTATAGAACAAAGAGCCAGACAAGCCTTTCCAGTTAGGCAAAGTAATACCTGCTGTAGCAGTGGCAGAATAACCTTTGCTGGTATTGCTGAGCACAGCGGCGATGGCACCGGTACCGGGGTTGTAAGTAGCATTGGCAGCATTTACCCAGTATTCACGGTTATCAGTGGAATAATTCAGGAAGGTTGTGGCCGGCTTCCTGTTAGCATTAAACTGGTAAACGGCATTGATATCTTTTGAATACATCAAATCTATCGTAGCTATCAATCCTGTACCAGGTATTTTATAATCTACCCCGATATTGCTCCTCCATACCTGTGGCATTTTAAAATCATTGTCCACTAAAGCCAGTGAACCGGGAGCCTGTGTGCTGGGGGTTTTAGGGAACCTGTCAGGCAACTGGTTCACCCAATAGTAAGGGTCAGGATTGAAGCTGGTAATTTGAGCAAGGGTGGCAGCATTAACCGGCTCCAGCGTATTCTGCAATACACCTGAGTTAGTAGGCTGGTTAGTGAACCATACAAAAGGAACTACGCCGGTAAAGATACCTGTACCACCACGGAATTGCAGGCTGCGGTCGCCGAATGCATCATAGTTAAATCCTACCCTTGGTGAAAACAGCGGGCGTGATTTTGGCCATTTGGCAGTGGAATAAGTAGTAGGGTTGCCATTCTTATCAAGCAACTGCAAAGTATCTACGGTTACGTTGTGCAGGGGATCGTCCAAATACATCGGAAGGTCAACACGGATGCCCACAGTTATATTCAGTTTTTTATCTGCGGCTATTTTATCCTGTACATATAGACCGCCCATTCCGAAGCGCACTTTGGCCCATGTGTCAGACTGGTAAGGATAAGTAACCCCGTACACAGCTGGTGCCTGTTGTGTTAAAAAATCTTCCACTGAATTGTACCGGTAATAAGAAGTGCCTAAACGAACATAGCTGTTATCATATCCCATTTTCTCAAAACTGATACCGGCAGTGATGTTGTTTTTCCCTTTTACAATGGATACATTGTCAATAAGGGAAATGTTGTTATTTTTTAAGCCATTGTTATATGAAAATAATTCAGTGCCAAAGCTCATATAGTTTTTACCATCTTCCCAGATATCTACCATTGGAAACAGCGGGCCGGGTGTAGACCTCACCGCTTCAACATGGCTGTATGTTGCTAAAAACTGGTTGGATATTTTTGATGACAAGATGCTGTTCAGTTCAAGTGTGGCAGACCTGACTATGTTTTTGTTCTTGTAGTTGGTATTTTCAAATGAAATAGATTCAGAACTGATACGGTTGGCAGTTGAACGCGGGTTCGGTCCTGAATTGGCGTTGGTAGGCTGATCGCTGGTACCGATCACCTGGTTGTAACGGGCAGTTAATTTATGCTTGCTGCTGATGTTATAATCCAGGCGTACCAGGAATTTGGTGTCTTCGTTTGTGTATTGGTCGGCATAGCTTTCATACCTTCCCGGGTCGTAATTGTACTGGCTTTTTAGAAAAGCGCTCACAGCTTCCAGGTCTTCGGCAGTAGTACGTGCTATATCGGGGCCTGCGGTTCCCCTGTTGGCTTTCCAGGTATTACCCGGGTAAACATATTTTGATTTTTCAAAATTACCGAAGAAGAATAATTTATTCTTAATGATCGGTCCTCCTATCCTTGCTCCATATACTTTATTGGAAAGCTCACTTTTGGTCAATTCCGCTTTATCCACTTTGATGCCGGCCTGGCTTTCACCTCTCATAAAACCGTATACAGAACCAGTAAAAGTATTAGTGCCACTACGGGTTACGGCATTAATACCTGCACCGGTAAAGCCGTTTTGTCTTACATCATAAGGTGCCACATTTACCTGCACTTCCTGTATCGCATCCAATGAGATAGGCTGTGCATCACCACCCGGAAGCAGGTCGCTGCTTAAGCCAAAGCCGTTGCTGAAGTTGGCACCATCTACTTTTACGCTGTTAAAGCGGTTGTCCCTTCCTGCAAAACTGGTACCATTTGACTGAGGAGTAATCCTTGTAAAATCAGTAAGGCTGCGGCTGATGGTAGGCAGCGTATTCAACTGTTTTGTACTGATGTTGGTGGAAGCTCCGGTACGGTCGCTGTTTAATATGGTATTTTTGCGGCTGGCGGTTACCACCACTACAGACTGCAGTTCTTTGCCTGTTTCTTTCAGCGATTCATTTACCACATAGATATCACCTAACGGCAGGTAAATATCACTTACTTCTTTTTTATCATGGCCCACATACGTTATTTCCACGGTATAGGGCCCGCCGGCACGCATGCCCTGTATTAAAAAGTTACCATTGCTTTGTGTAATAGTGCTGTACTCTGTGCCAGATGCTGTATGAACAACTTTAACGGTTGCGCCGGCCAATGGTTTATTGTCTGCAGTAATAGTACCCGACAGGCCACTGGTAGTAACCTGCGCTTTTGCTCCCAGACAGAAGATGGCCATTAAAATGGTAAGCACCTTCATTTTTTTTCTCATATTCATAGTTTCAAATTTTTGCAAAATTGGGGACATGGTATTTGTTTATTGGACAGTTTTGGTTAATAAATCATTACTAATACAGCAGCGTATCGTCAAGATGGGATTACCCTTTGGGGTATTAAATAAAAAAGCAATATTCGTAAATCTCATTCCAATGGACAGGAATAACATATCAAATGTTGCTTTCCCGGCCATTGTTTTTTTGTTATGCCTGTTATCAGGGCAAAAGAAAAACATTTTTCCCAATTTATCCGGTTATGATATATTGATGTTGATAAGTGGGGTAAAAGCAATGTTTCCTTATTGAGCAAATAACGGGGCATTACATTGTTGTACCTTTGCAAATACACTGGTCGGCAATATAGGTCAGACCGGGTAATTACTAAAAAAATCAAGATGTTAGATACTATTGAAAGTGCGATAGCAGATATTAGACAGGGAAAACTGGTGATAGTGGTGGATGATGAGGACAGGGAAAATGAAGGTGATTTTATTACTGCTGCTGCCAATGTAACCCCTGATATCATCAATTTTATGAGCAGGCATGGCCGGGGGTTGATTTGTGCTCCTCTCAGCGAAGAGCTGTGCGATAAATTTAAGCTGGAGCCAATGGTAAGGGACAACACTTCCCTGCACGCTACTCCCTTTACTGTCAGCATTGACCTGCTGGGGCATGGCTGCACTACCGGCATTTCTGCAAGCGACAGGGCCAAGACCGTCCAGGCACTGGTGAACCCGGAAACCAGACCCGAAGATTTTGGCAGGCCGGGCCATATTTTTCCTTTACGGGCAAAAAAAGGCGGCGTGCTCCGCAGGGCAGGCCATACGGAAGCTACCATTGACCTTGCAAGGCTGGCCGGTTTTGGCGAAGCGGGTGTGCTGGTGGAAATCATGAATGAAGATGGTACCATGGCAAGGCTGCCGCAGCTAAAAGAAATAGCTCAAAAATTTGACCTGAAATTAATTTCAATAAAAGACCTGATCGAATACCGGCTTTGCAAAGAATCTTTGATAAGTGAAGAAGTGAGTGTGCAGATGCCCACCAAATACGGCCATTTTCAACTGATAGCATTTAAGCAGCTCAATACCGGGGATATACACCTTGCTATTAAAAAAGGCGAATGGCAAAAAGACGAGCCGATAATGGTGAGGGTGCACAGCAGTTGCGTTACAGGTGACATACTTGGCTCATTACGCTGCGATTGTGGCGAGCAACTGCACCATGCCATGCAGATGATAGAAAAAGAAGGCAAAGGGCTGGTGCTGTACATGAACCAGGAAGGCCGTGGTATTGGCCTGCTCAATAAATTAAAAGCCTATAAGTTACAGGAACAAGGCCTTGACACGGTGGAAGCCAACCTTGAGCTGGGCTTTGGCATGGATGAAAGGGATTATGGGGTGGGGGCGCAGATACTCCGCCACCTGGGAATTTCAAAAATGAAATTGCTGAGCAATAACCCCCGCAAAAGGGCAGGGTTACTGGGCTATGGATTAGAAATAGTGGAAAACATACCTATTGAAGTGAAACCCAATGAACACAATAAAAAGTATTTGACCACCAAGAGGGACAAGCTGGGGCATACGATTTTGACAGGGCATTGATTTGTTTATTTGGTTTGTTGTTTTGCCTGCCGTCCCTACGGGACTTTTGCTCCTATTTCTAAACTTCTTTCTATCAATGTTATGTGCCTACGGCACGGAGTTCGCCATTCATTGAACATTCCTTGTTGCCTAAGCTGCCTCTTAAAATAAAGCATTACTAAGCAATATATTTTTCTTTGCTTATGGCAACAAGAAAAAACTTACTTGCTGCATCGGTGGGTTTTGCCCCGTAGGGGCATTAGGTTGGTAGAACTAAAACAGGCGGTGATGAGTCCCGTAGGGACGACAGATTCCTTTCCGTCAGCGTTAAGAAGACGGGCTTTCTATCTAATTTCATTAAAAATATACCTTTCGTCATATTCAATTTCAAATGCCTTTAAAAATTCCCTGTATTCGTCTAAAAATGTTTTTTTCTTGTGGTGCTCCTCTTGATATTTTACATATTCAATCAATTTTGGCAGCGCTGATTTGCTGTAAGAAAAAGCACCATAACCTTCCTGCCATTGAAATTTTCCTTTCACCAGTTTATTATCATTAATCCATTTGGATGAACTTCCTTTTATGTCCTGTAATAAATCTGACACGGATTGAGAGGGGCGCACGCCGGCAACAATATGTATATGATCAGGCATGCCATTAATGATAAGTAGCTTATGGTTATTTTTTTGGATAATGCCTGTAATGTATTGATGCAGGCGATCTTTCCATTCTTTTTGAATTAATGATGCCCTGTTCTGAACAGCGAAAATAAAATGAAGATGAATTTGTGTATAAGTGTTGGGCATACTGATTTATTATTTTGATATAAACCTGCACTTCTATGGCATTGGATTTTTATCCGTCAATTGTGCAGCACTTCTCGCCCTGCTCCGTCTTCCAATTTCAAAGAATAAAATTTTTGAAAAAATACCCGGTAGCTTTTCAAAATCCCTGCGGTACGAAAGGCTTACACCTGTCCGGTTCCGCTGGCCCACTAAATCATAATTGGTGCGGTTAAAGCCTACAATCCTCAGCCTGCCGCTTTTTGATAATATCCATTCCAGCGTAAAATCAGGCGTTACCAATACGTTGGTGCTGCGGTTAATATTTGCATAAGGGTTATTATAATCCACGTTGATACCGGCGGATATAATGAGCCGCCCGTTAAGGAGGGTGTACACCAATTTGCTTTTGGCAGCGGCCTGTAATTTTTCAACATTTGACTGCAGGTCTGCAGGGCCAAGGCTTGTGTTCAGGTCAAAATCAAAGGTGAGGTTCTTGGGCAGCAGCGTATTTAAAAAGCCGGAGATAACGCCCGATACCACGCCGCCGATGGTATTGGACAGTGCATTGAAACCTCCGCTGGCTGTGAGGAAGCCCTGGTTGTAGCTGATGAAAGTATTAAACAATAGCAATGAAGTGATCTGCTTGTTCAGCTCGTTCTTATCCTGCTGAAATTGTTCCAGCCTTTTTAATACTAAAAAATCGGTAATGCCGCTGGTGGCCGGCAATTGCAGCTCAAAATTAATTTCAGGCTGCAGCAATGTTTTGGTCAAATGCGCCAGCACAATAATGTCCGACTTCTGGTTAAAGCTGGTAACACCCGTATAAGACGTATTGGACGAAAGGCTGTTCAGGTCAACATTATCAGCAATATACTCTGCGGTGATGTCAATATTCGCTTTAAACGGGTCGCCGTCCCAGGTGATGGAACTGCCGCTGGTTACGGTAAAGTATTTTTTCAGGAACGTTTGAAAATTAAAAGTGTATTCGCCCTTTGTAATATCATACCTGCCGCTGATGGTAAGGTCTTCTTTATTACCTACTCTTATTTTTAAAAGCCCGTTGCCTTCGCCCTTGATAACATCCCCGGTGGCTTCATCCAGTACCACATCTACCTTGCAGGAGGGATTGGCATTCACTTCAAGATTTACCAGCACATTGGCTGCCGATTTGCTCCTGTATTTTTCTTCCATCTCTGTACCAAACTGGATGAAATCAATGTAATCAATTGTTTCATTTTCTATACTGTTGCCGCTCACAATATAAATATGGCTGCTGTCCCTTCTGGAAGGCTCTCCGCTGATGTTCATCAAAATATTTTCTTCGTCGCCTGTTATCTGCATATTGGCTTTTGCAATCACTTTGCCATAAAAAATGCCGTTGTCTTTTTTCGTAGTATTAAGCACCAGCAACCGGTCGGTTTTTAAATTGATATTGTCAAATTCAAGGTTGCTGAAAAACCGGTGGTACATTTTTCCTGACAAGGTTGCTGTATTATTCAGGGTATCTTTCAGGGTTATTTCCCCAAAATCAATTTCATCGGGGTTAAATACGATGCTCTCGTTTTTAAAAAGGTATTTGCACTGGGTATAGTTAACCCTTAAAGATCCTTCATTGATATTGGCAGTGCCGGTTAAATACAGGTGCTTGCCGCTGCCGGAAAAAGTAAGATCGGAGGTATTGGCTGTGCCCTGTATGCTGCTGAACAGATCGCCGAGAAAACTATTGAGCAGCGACAAATCAAATTTTTGCGAACGGACGGCAATGCGCAGCTGGTTCTCTGTGCTGTCTTTTAAATTGATGGCGCCGTCAATATCCAGCTGGTTATTTTCATTCTCTGATTTTGCTTTTATTGATAAAATACCCTGCTTTGTATCGTAAGCGCCATTGGCATTGAGTGTGCCGATGGAATCATTGCCCGCTTTGAATTCATCAATATGCGTATCGTAATGAATAAGCGGTGTCCCAAACGGGTCTTCAATTTTAATAATGCCTGTCAGGTTGCCTTCCAGCTGCGGCTCTTTAATGGCCAGGGAAGAAAAATCATTGACGTGGATCCTGCTCAGCTCCACTATCACATCATTTGTGCCGGTGGAAGAAGGGACGGTGGAGATTTTTATCTGCTGCTCACCCTGTACAAACTTTACATCGCTGGCCGTTACCAGTGAATTATCCAGCGCTATTTCGCCGTCTTTCTCCAGCTCCCATTTATTATCGTTGATGATAAACGAAGAAGGATAAAAATGAACTTTTACGCCTTTGTTCATGGTAATTACCTGGGCATTGATGGCAGCACCGCTTAATGCCTGGCTGGCGCTCGTTTTCAGGCTGATATTGGAAACATCGTTGGAAGAATTGATGTTAAGATTTACAAGCGACAAGTGCAGGCTGTCACTGAGTGCTACATCTTCGGCCGTTACAGTAGTAGCCAGCGAATCAAAATTACCTTTACCCTGCAGCAGCACATAATTAAACACTTTATTATCGTAGCTGAATTGTGGAATATCAGCATGTATGTTCAGCTCATTATTTTTCAGTTTAAGGTTGCCGCTGATAACACTATTGTCAAAACCTTTTAAGCGGTTGTTGATCAGCTGCACATACTCGTCAATATTTTTGGTCTTTACTTCAAAGGAAAAATCCTGGTCGGCGGGCAGGTGCAATGGTTTTTTGATATATGCCGGGAAGTAACGGTTCAGGAAGCCTTTGAATGCTTCGGGCAGTTCCTGTATTTTAAAATTGCCGGCTACACTGGCATCCACTTCGTTTGAATGCAGCGATAAATATTTTTGCCCGTCAATTATTTGCGACTCCAGCATGAGCGAATCAAAAGAAAGCGGTGTGCCATTGTGCAGCAGGCTGGCATCAGTTATTTTGGCCGTGCCCAAAAAATTATCAATATTGCTGCCTGTGAATTTAAAATTAAAATGCCCTTTCAGCTGGAATTCATCTTTTGCAAAACCAAGCTTTTGAAAATCTGCTTTTGCCAGTTGGGCATCAAAATCAAACTGGGGTTCGCTGCCGTTCAGGTCAATCGTTCCCGTTAGCTTGTCTAATTTCAGGTTAGGGTCATTAATAGCCGCATTGCCATTAAACAGCTTCTTTTTAAAATTGCCGTTCAGTGTAATGTTTTGATAATTGTACCCGTTGTATTGAATGCTGCGGATATTGCCGTCAAACTTTGCATCCAATGTTGTAGGGGAAATACCGCTGCCGTTTACCTTGCCATTAAAAGTGATGGCGCCCAGGCTGTTTTCATCTAAAAACTGCCCCAGCCTGAATCCCTGTGTTTGCAGCTTGCCTGAATATACGGCAGCTTTGCCTGCCGGTAATTTAAGGTTAAGGTCGCCGGTAATAGTGCCAAGACCCGTATTAATCGTGCCAAAAGCAACAAAGTCATTGATAAAGCCGGTAAAATTTCCTTTATAAGTGATACTGCCAAGCCTGTTCAGCTTCGGCTGTTCTACTTCTTTTAAAGACGGAACAATGCTGCAGAGATCGGTATAATTGGTTTGAAGCGCATCGGCGCTGAGGTCAATAAAAGTATTATCAATATCAGGTAATCCTTTCATTGAAACATCACCGTCAAAGCTGGAATTGCCTGTTTTTATCAATAACTTTTTTCCAACAAGGTTGTCCACCGTTCCTTTTACATGGCCGTTGATAGTAAAAACTTTTTTCAGTGATTTCAGATCGGATGAAAAATAAGCAAGGTCATCGCTGTTCAGTTCGCTGTTCTCAAAATTTCCTTCCAGTTTTATTTGATGAAGAAAATGCCCCATGTCTTCATCAAAATCATCGTAGCGCATGGAATAATAATTGCCGAGCCTGCTTTTGTTCGTTTGCAGGTCAAGGTTGTTGAACTCCATTATTTCAGGGGTGAACTGCATGTCAGCCTCTAATTTTTTTACTTCAAAGCCGCTGCGCTCTTTGGTGGCGAGAGTGATATGAGTAGCGAGTTTGCTGCCGGCAAAATGCACATTTTTAAAATCTGCATTAATACTACCAAATCGTATATGGCTGCCGTCAAAGCCTGTAGCATATTCTGCATCTTCAGGATGTTCATTGATAAATGCCCCGTTGCTGAGGCGAAGATTCTTTACGTTGATAACAAGGCCGCCATTCTGTTTTTGTGTAGTATCTTTTGGTGATGGCGGCGGCACTAGATGCAGCCTGTCCCTTTCGCCGGTATAATCCACGATAGAAAAATGCGGCTCATCAATATCCAGTTTGGCAATGCTGATGAGCTGTTTTTCCAGGTCAAAAGTGTCGGCCACCAGGTTAAGGCTTTTTACAGAAGCCAGCATGTCTTTTCCCTTCCATTTGTCCACCTGGTTAAAGGCAACATTTTCCAGCTCTAATTTTTCAAGTGATAAGGCAATGCCGCCGGTAGTATCCTTTTCTTTTTTGGGTCCGGAAAAATAATCAATCAAAAACTGGTAGTTCCATACCGTGTCTTTGTTGCGGTTCATGTTTATCGTGGCATCCGACAACGACAGGTAATGAATGGTAGCCTTATCTTTTAAGAAAAACCAATCGGTAATGCTGATACCCACATGGCCTGCATACAGCAAGGTATCTTTTTGCTGGTCTTCCACGTACACTCCTTTCAGGTCAAGCTTGTCCAGAAACTCAAGGTCAACGTGCCTAATGTTTATTTTCGCATGAAGCTTTTCAGAAAGGGTGGAAGTGGCCCTGCCCACCAGCCAGTTTTGCACTGGTGTTAAATGCAGGGCAAACCATACAAGCAGCAGCGGAAGAAGCAACAACAAAAAGAACCCGGCCTTGTGCTTTGTCTTTTTAAAAACAAACACCCACCCGGCGCCCCAGCCTGCCAGCACTATTAAAAACAACCACAGCGGCACATTGGGTTTTATAAAAATGAACAACAATGCCAGCGCCGCCCAGAATGCCAGCGTAAGCAAAACCCATTTCGATATGTTGCTAATTTTTTGCAGCGGTTGTTTAATTACGGTAAAAATAATGAATCGGTATGGTTAGGCAAATTCAGTACCAAAAATTAAGGTTCTTTTGGGTTTGATACGAAGGACGAAATACAGCGTATCGTCCTTCCGTGTATCTGTCCTCCGCATATATATCCCTATTTTTGTAAGCAGTAGCCTTAAACAAAATAAGGACAATTACAAAGATGAAAAGATCAACCTTCCTTTCACTTGTTATTTTGCTGTGCGTCCTCTCATTGCAGGCGCAACCCATTAAAAGCCCCGGTGAATTTTTGGGCTATCCTTTGGGCAGCAAATACACGCCGCATTATAAGATCGTTAATTACTTTACGTACCTGTCATCAGTGGCTGGTAACCGGGTAAAGCTGGAACAATACGGCGAAACCAATGAAGGCCGTCCTTTGCTGCTGGCCATTGTGGCTTCGGAAGAAAATTTTCCCAGGCTGGAAGGGATACGCAAAAATAACCTGCGCCTTACGGGCATGCTTACCGATAAAGCTGCAGATGTGAATGCCCCTGCCATTGTATGGCTGAGCTATAATGTGCATGGCAACGAAGCCAGCAGCAGCGAAGTAGCGATGAAAGTATTGTATGAGCTGCTGAACCCTGCCAATGCGCAATCAAAAGAATATTTAAAAAATACAGTGGTGATCATTGACCCCTGCATCAACCCCGATGGCAGGGACCGGTATGTAAACTGGCAAATGCAGATGACAGGCAAAGAGGCCAATGTTAACGTGGATGCAAGGGAGCATAACGAACCCTGGCCCGGCGGGAGGACCAATCATTACAATTTTGATCTTAACAGGGACTGGGCCTGGCAAACACAGTTAGAAACACAGCAGCGCATGAAAATGTATAACCAGTGGATGCCGCAGGTGCACAGCGATTACCATGAACAGTATATTGACAATCCCTATTATTTTGCCCCGGCTGCCGAGCCATACCACGAAGTGATAACACCGTTCCAGCGCAGCTTCCAGGTGGAGATAGGAAAAAACAATGCCAGGTATTTTGATGCCAACGGCTGGCTGTATTTTACCAGGGAAGTGTTTGACCTTTTTTATCCTTCTTACGGTGACACCTACCCGCTTTACAATGGCAGTATAGGAATGACATTTGAACAGGCAGGCCACAGCCGCAGCAGCACGGCGGTAATTACCAATACCGGTGATACACTTACATTGAAGGACAGGATCGACCATCATTATACCACCAGCATGAGCACACTGGAAGTAGTTGCAAAAAATACCGCCAGGCTGGTGGCGGCGTTTAAAAAATACTTTGATGATGCAAAAACAAATGGCGTAGGCGAATACAAAACATTTGTGGTAACGGAAACTGCCACCAACAAAATTAATGCGTTGAAAAAGCTGCTGGAAGCTAACGGCATCCAGTATTCGTACAGCAGCGGTGCCCTGCTGAAAGGCTTTAACTATTTTACACAGAAGGAAGAGAACTTTACTACAAAGGGCAGCCTGGTGGTAAGCACTTACCAGCCCAGGGGCGTATTGGCAAAAGTATTATTTGAGCCAAGATCAAAACTGGCGGATTCACTGACTTATGACATTACAGGCTGGGCGTTGCCTTATGTATATGGCCTTCAAAGCTATGCCGTGAGGGACAAAATTGTTACAGATAACAAGCAGCCTGCCGGGATAGCCGTCCCCGTTATCAGCCCCGGCAAATATGGTTACCTCATCCGCTACCAGTCATTTGAAGATGCAAAACTACTGGCAGCGCTTTTACAGGCAGGCATAAAAGTGCGCTATGCCCAAAGGGATTTTGATGCGGTTGATAAAAGATTTGCCAAAGGAACTTTAATCGTGCTCACAAAAGGCAACGAAGACAAGCTGAACGCCTTGCAGGCTGCGGCAAAGCAATACGATGCGGATGTAACCTCCATTGAATCGGGCTTTATGGAAGTGGGCTTTGATTTCGGGAGTGAAAAAGTGCGGTTTGTTAAAAAGCCTTCCGTGGCGCTGGTTACAGGTGAGGGGAGCTATCCTGAAAGCGCCGGTGAAATCTGGCATTTATTTGACCGGCAACTGAATTATCCCATTACATTGATCAATGCAGCTGATATCGCCAATGTGAACCTGAAAGATATTGATGTGCTGATTGTACCGGCAGGCCGCTATAAATTTTTAAGTGATAAGGAGGCCGGTGCTGATTTAAAAAGCTGGGTACGCCAGGGAGGAAAGATCATTGCTGTTGAAAATGCGGTGGCGCAAATGGCGGCAGGAGAGTGGGGTATTAAACAGAAAAAGACAGAAGAGGATAAGGATAAAGACAAAAAAGAAGATGAGCCTAATTATGATTACCTGAAAAAATTTGCAGAAAGCGAGCATGAAAGCATAAAAGGCTTTATTGCCGGTGCCATTTATAAAATCGATCTGGATACTACGCACCCGCTTGCATTCGGCCTGGGTGATAGTTATTATTCGTTGCGGCAGGATAATGTGCTGTATGATTTTTTAAAAGAAGGCTGGAATGTGGGCGTGATAAAAAAAGACAATTATGTTACAGGCTTTGTAGGCAGCAAAATAAAAGACAAAATAAAAGATGCGGTGCTGATAGGTGAGCAGCCGATGGGCAGCGGAGATATTATTTATTTTGCTGATAATCCAGTGTTCAGGAGCTTTTGGGAAAGCGGCAAATTGCTGCTGAGCAACGCGGTTTTCCTGGCAGGGCAGTAAGAAAATGCGGCCACGAATTACACCAATTTTCACGAATGAACTTCATTCGTGTGGATCTGTGAAATTCGTGGCTTATGCATTTTATGGCTTATTTTTATTCTTTATTCAATCAGTATATGAAGAAATTCTTTTCGTTTTTATTGCTGGCGGTTTGTGTTTTTTCTGTAAAGGCACAAACGCCCAAAACATACACATCTTCCGAAATTTTATTGCAGCTTAAAAAACTGAATGTGCTGGGTTCGGTGCTGTACATTGCTGCACACCCTGATGATGAGAACACAAGATTGCTGGCTTATCTCGCTAATGAAAAATTGTACCGTACCGGCTATCTCAGTTTAACAAGAGGCGATGGCGGGCAAAATTTAATTGGCGATGAGCAGGGTATTGACCTGGGTTTGATAAGGACGCAGGAGCTATTGGCTGCAAGAAGGATTGATGGCGCCGAACAGTTTTTTTCAACGGCTTATGATTTTGGGTTTTCAAAGAGCGCTGATGAAGCATTGGCTATTTGGGGACATGATAAAATATTAAGTGATGTGGTGTGGGTGATCCGGAAATTTAAACCGGATGTGATCATTACCCGTTTCCCCGGCGACAGCAGGGCAGGGCACGGCCATCATGCAGCTTCGGCTATACTTGCCCGTGAGGCTTTTGATGCAGCGGCAGATCCAGCCAAATTTCCTGAACAGTTGCAACAGGGAGTAACCGTGTGGCAGGCAAAACGCATTTTGTGGAATACGTTCAACTTTGGCGGCAACAATACGCAGAATGAAAGCCAGTTTAAACTGGACGTGGGCATGTACAATCCTTTGCTGGGAAAAAGCTATGGCGAAATAGCAGCGCTCAGCCGCAGCCAGCACAAGAGCCAGGGATTTGGTGTGCCGGCACAGCGTGGCAGTGCATTGGAATATTTTGAAACCACCGGCGGCGAAAAACCGGTGAGCGATTTGATGGATGGAATAGACGTAAGCTGGAAAAGGATCCACCAGCAGGCGATTGAAGATTCGCTGCGGTCAATTATTGCAGCATACGATCTGCAATACCCGGCTGCATCATTAAAAAGCCTGGTGAAATTGTATAACACAATTAATACATTGGATGGAAGTTACTGGAAGCAACAAAAGCTGAAAGACCTGCAGCAGGTAATTGAAAACAGCAGCGCTTTGTTCCTGGAAGCAACTACCAATACGCAGTATGCCGTGCAGGGCGACAGTTTGAGCATTACAGTTACGGCCAACAACAGGGAAGGAGCGGGCATAGGAAAAACCAGTGCAGCCTTTTGGGGCAATACAATATTTTTTGACTCATTAAAGGATAATGTCAACGGGTCAAAAATGTTTGCTGTCGCTGTTAAGCAGGATGAAAAGCTCACCCAGCCTTACTGGCTGGAAAACCCGATGAATAAAGGAAGTTTTGCCGTCACGAACCAGCAATTGATCGGCAAAGCGGATAATGATCCATTGAGTGTTCAGTTTAATGTAAGTATTGAAGGAACAGATTTTACTTTTATAAAACCGCTTCGTTATAAGTTTACTGATCCTGTGAAAGGCGAGATCTATCAGCCGGTATATATTTATCCGCAGGTAACACTCAATGTTGGCCCGGCTATCAGTTTATATAATCAACCTGCTGTCCCGAAGCATCATGTTCTGTTTGAAAATTATACAGTGCATTTGGATGGCAAGAAATTATCTTCTTCAGTTAATCATTATGATGAGCTTTCGAAATTAAGCAGCGGTGGAAAGTATTTGTTTACAAAACCGTACGATGTTTCTGCTGATCAAAAAAACGGGTTGTTTGAATTGGGCGGCTACGAAAATTATTTTAATGCCAAAGAAATTAATTATGACCATATCCCTTCTGTAAAATATTTTATTCATCCTTCTGCTAAAATAGTAGTAACTGACCTGAAGACAGCAGGCAGATCGATCGGGTATATCACCGGCGCAGGTGATAAAGTGCCACAGGCACTGGAACAAATGGGCTATAAGGTAACCTTACTGAAAGAAACCAATATTACGCCGGCGAACCTTAAACAATTTGACGCTGTTATCACCGGCGTAAGGGCATACAACACCAACGAATGGATGAATAATGTGTACGATGTGCTGATGCAGTATGTGCACGATGGCGGTGTGCTGCTGGTGCAATACAATACCAGCAGCAATATTGGGCCGGTAAAAGCGAAGATAGCGCCGTATCCTTTCAACATCAGCCGCAACAGAATAACGGATGAAAATGCAAAGGTGAATTTTCTCCTGCCGAACCACCCTGCATTAAATTATCCCAATAAAATCACTGAAAAAGATTTTGAAGTCTGGATACAGGAACGCAGTATTTACCACGCAGAAAAAATTGATGAGCATTACCAGCGCATCTTCAGCATGAAAGACCCCGGCGAAAATGAAGATGACGGCAGTTTGATCATAGCTAATTATGGCAAAGGGAAATTTATATACACCGGGTTGGTTTTCTTCAGGGAATTACCTGCTGGCGTGCCGGGCGCATACCGGCTGTTTGCCAATTTGATCGCACCTTTGCCCAAAGCAAAATAATCAGCCTGCTTCATCTTTTTGTTTTATATTTAATTTGAAAACCCCCTGGAAATATGAAGCACCGTATTGTAAGAATAATGTTGCCGGTAATATTGTCAATACCGTTTTGCAACATTACGGCGCAGGTGAAAGACACTGTTGTGGGTAAGAACATCATCAAGCTGAATGTGCCGGCGCTGTATTTCAAAAATATTTCATTGCAGTACGAAAGAGTGATTGATAAAAAACACTCCTTTGCTTTGGCAGTACGTTACCGGCCTGAAAGCAGCATCCCTTTTCAAAAAACGATACAGGACTTGTTCACCGATACCACTATCAGGCTCGACCTGGCTAAAATGGGCAACATCGGCATCATTCCTGAATACCGCTTTTATATCGGGAAGAAAGGAGCGCTGCATGGTTTTTATATCGGACCTTTTATCAGCTATAATCATTATTCAGGGGATGTGCCTGTCAATTATTTTGATTATGACTTTGTCAACCATGTGTCCATTCCAAGGGTGGCGGTATTTAAAGGCAGCGCCAATACTTATACTGCCGGAGTGCAACTCGGCGCCCAGTGGGAACTCAGTAAAAGATTGTACTTAGACTGGTGGATCATTGGTCTTAATTATGGTTTCAATAAAGGCGATTTCAAATTCCGTGGTGCATTGAACGACAATGAACAAATTGCCCTGGATGTGAAACTGGGCCTGATGAAAGAAGCGATCTCTTCTATGATAAACGTAGATGTGTATGAGCATCCCAATGCGAACGGGGCCGCCTTTAGCACTTCCGGCAAATGGATGGGATTGAGGGCTTTGGGTATTTGTCTGGGGTACAGGTTCTGGTAAATTTTAATTATTGATTTTCAATTCCACCACTTTTTTATAAACATCCATATCAATATCATTTTCGCTTTTGGCGATCACTACCGTAGCAACCGTATTCCCTATAAAATTAATGATGGCCCTGCCTTCACTCATAAATCTGTCAACGCCTATCAGCAAAGCCAGGCCTTCTACCGGTATCACTTTTAAAGCGCTTAAAGTAGAAGCCAGTACAATAAAACCGCTGCCTGCCACGCCTGCGGCGCCTTTGCTGGTGAGCAGTAAAATACCGATTACTGTTAATTCCTGCCCCAGTGAAAGGTTTATACCGAACACCTGCGCTAAGAAAATAACGCTCATGCTCAGGTAGATCGTAGTGCCGTCCAGGTTAAAGCTGTAGCCGGTGGGTATCACCAAACCCACCACTTCTTTCTCACAACCGGCGGCCGTTAATTTTTGCATCACAGAAGGCAATACGGCTTCGCTGCTGCTGGCGCCCAGCACGATCAGTATTTCTTCTTTGATATAGCCCAGTAATTTCCATAAACTGATCCTGTAATACCGGCAGATCAAATGGAGGATCACAAATATGAACAGGATGCCGGTAAGGTAAAATGTAAGCAACAATTTTCCCAGCACTAACAGTGTGGCAAACCCGAATTTACCAATGGTATATGCCATGCCGCCGAATGCACCCAGCGGGCTGAGGCGCATGATTATTTTTAAAACATTGAACAGCACTTTATTGATCCTGTCAAAAGCCGTTAAAACAGTTTGCCCGGCATCGCCCGTCATTTTAAGGCCAACAGCAAACAGGATGCTGAAAAACAGCACCTGCAAAATATCTCCTTTGGCAAATGCATCAACAACGTTAACAGGCACAATATGGGAAATAAAATCGCCCCAGTTCATTTGGGTGGCCGCTGCAGAAATTTCCGTTACCCGTTCATTTTTTGCGGCAGGCACGGCAACGCCTGCACCGGGCTTTACAAGATTGGCTGTTATTAATCCTATTATTAATGCCAGCGTGGTCACTACTTCAAAATAGATGATAGATTTTACACCGACCCTTCCTACTTTTTTCATGCTGCCCGCACCTGCAATGCCTGATACAATAGTGAAGAAAATAACCGGCGCCATGATCATGCGGATCATATTGATGAATGTTTCACCGATAAGCTTTGCCGCCGGCGCAAAGGAAGGAAAAAGCCAGCCGGTGAATACGCCGGCAATGATCCCGGTGATGACCTGTACGTATAATATTCTGAAATATTTCATCCGGCAATTTATTTAAAGAGTACGGATAGCAATTCTTTTTTCATACACCTGCTATAGGTCTCGTTTAAATGAACAGAAAAGGAAATGCTGTTTTGTATTGAAGGGTGTTATGTGGTCTTCCGTAATGCACCTGATCTTTGTAAACCCGTTTTGTAATGCCGCTGTTAAGGTTTCTTCGCTGTATTGATGAATATCAAGCCCGCTGCATTTTTTCGGGCCGTTCTCTGAAAAAGTACCCATGACCAGATAGCCTGTAACGGCTTTCCGGGCAATGTCCATGTACTTTGCTGTTTGTTCGTTCGTGGTAAGAAAATGAAAAGCAGCCCTGTCATGCCATATATCAAAAGTGCCGTCAGGTTCAAATTGTGTGATATCGCTTACGACCCAGCTTACTTTACTACCGGCCGGGCCTACACGTTTTTTTGCTTTTTCAAGCGCTTTGGCAGAAATATCAAGCACGGTAATGTTTTCATAGCCTTCTGCAAGGAGAAAATCCACCAGCCTGCTGTCACCGCCTCCAATATCTATTATGCTGGCTGTTTTATCCAGGCCAAAAGAATGGATAAAACCCAGCGAAGTTTGTGGTGCTTCCTGCGTCCAGCTTACTTCGCCGGGGCTTTTGGTTTCGTACACGGATTCCCAGTGTTGTTGAATATCGCCCATTTCATTGCGGTTTTCTCAATCAGCAGGTTCCCACAATTGAATTTTGTTTCCTTCTGCATCAAGTATATGAACGAACTTCCCGTAATCGTAAGTTTCTATTTTGTCAACGATGGTTACGCCGTCTTTTTTAAATTCTTCCACAAGTTCTTCCAGGTTTTCAACACGGTAATTTATCATAAAATCTTTGGTTGAAGGTTCATAGAGTTTTGCAGTTTCTGAATTAAGGTTCCATTGCGTAAGCCCTTTCTTTTTGCCGCCTGCATCTTCATACCACTCAAAAGATGCCCCGTACTGGCCTGCGTCTATTCCTAAATGTGCTTTATACCATTCTTTCATCTTGTTGGGGTCTTTGCATTTGAAAAAAATGCCGCCTATACCTGTTACTTTTTTCATTTTTGTTTGTTTTTTATTGACCAGAATTGAATTGAATGCGAAACCAAAACTGAACGATACCGCCAGTGCCAAAATTACTAATGATATTTTTTTCATGATTAACCGTTTAATTTATTATTTTTTCTTTTTAAGATCAGAGCACTGATAAGCGCCACCAATAAGCCTACCGGTAAAATTTCTGCGTAAGTAAATAATATTTTAACCAACGGGTTTTTGTACATCTCCGCCATGTTGGCCATTTCCTTTGTTTCTTTCTCTATTTCTGCCGGGCTGGCGCCGCCGGCTTTCAGCCTGTCGATCATGTGGGCCGAATATTTTTCCATAAAATCGGGCATGAAAAAATAATTGGTAATAAGCCATGACACAACATACAGGGTGGAAGCGATCAGCACAATAAAAAAACCAATTTTAAAAGCTTTGCCAAAGCTGATAACGCCGCCGTTGTATTTATCCCTGTAATTGCGGGTGCCCACAAACACCAGCGAAAAGGCAATAAGCATGGAAGCATACCCGATAAGCATGCTGCCGTCATAATCAACATTGCCTTTGCAATAGCTCACGTAGTTTACACTCAGCAGCATTAAGGCAGAAACAATAAGGCCTGAAATCAGCCCGTAGATAAGAATGTTCTTTTTCATTGTTTTATTTTTGGTTGCTGCAAATGTGGCGGTTGTACCGGTTTTCCCGGTCATACTTTCGGCCATTTTTCCGTTCGGAGAGCTGTTTTCATACTAAAGTAGCGCAATTACGGGATAAGGCTCAGCCTTTTGGCTTTTTCCACGGCCTGCATCCGCCTTTTTACCTCTAATTTTTCAAACAGGTTTTGGTTGTGAGTTTTTACAGTGCTTAGCGACACGAAAAGCCGGCTGGCAATTTCCTGGTTGCTGTGCCCTTCGGCCATCAGGCCCAATACCTCCAGTTCCCTTTTGCTGATCTCCAGCCGGCGGGCAAGGGTCTCATTTAAAACAAAATTGTCATTCCGGTGAATGTAGATCTCTTTTTCCACTACCACGGTCTCAATTTTGGGCTTTGACAATTTGAGTGCAAGCCATATGCCCAGTGCCGTGAAGATAACAGCAATGGCGCCGATGTATACTTCAAGTGAATGGTCAAATATTATAAACCGAAGCTCCAGCCATTTGAGCAAAAACAGCAGCAGGAACAGGCTGGCGCCATAGAGGAGGGTGGCTTTGTATTTGTGAAAAAAAGTTATCATGTAATGATATATAGCTGCGAAAATACAAGATAAAGACTTTTGGAAAGAGGCCATCCAAAAAAGATTTACCCGGCGTGAAATATGTGATAAATTTGAAGAAAGAACTTGCTGTATGATCAATAAATTATTGCCGGGCATCCTCCTGTTTGTATGCTTTCATATCAACGTCCGGGGGCAGGAACAATCTTATTTTAAGCTAACTACTTCCAATGGCCTTATTGTAGCGGCTTATGATGTTAAGAGCGGCAGGGTGGATGATGCATACCCACATCTTTTTGCCAATTACGATTCCGGCAACTATGTTTATCCATTTGTTGGCAATATCGTGTTGAACAATGGCGGGCAACCGGCACATGCAGGCTATTTACAAAATACGCATATCATCAAAGCAGCTTATCCTGCTTACGATATTTATTACTATGCCTCTTTCACCCGGGGCGATAAAATATTGTATATAACCATAAGAGGGGAAAAAGACGCCATTGAAAATCTTTCCTTCACTGCCGAAACAGGAAAAGGAAAGCCGGTGAGCAATATTGCCCTGCTCGAAAACCATTTGCAGGATCTGCCCATTCATATCAACGCCAATACCATTGAAGGCAGTTTCATGCGCCGCTACAGCGCTGCTGTTTGGGAAAAATATTTTTTGTATTCTTTCACCGATTCATTGCACACCGATGCAGCGATAGTGAAAAAAGCCATTGCCCAATTGCGCCGATCCAAAGCTTCTTTGGTGGATGATGAGCTGCATTACATGAAAAATGTTTTTGCCCGTTGCACTTTTCCCAAAGAATTATCGGCCAAAGAAACAAATGTGGCGGAGCAATCTGTTTCCATTTTAAAAATGTCGCAGGTAAGCGATAAGGAAATTTTCCCGCTGTCGCACGGGCAGGTGCTGGCTTCTGTACGGCCGGGCCTGTGGCATATCGCATGGGTGAGGGACGGGAGCTTTGCCATACAGGCCATGACACGCCTGGGCATGTACACCGAAGCAAAAAAGGCGCTTGAATTTATGCTGAAAGCCAAATCCAACTTGTTCAAACATTACTGGTACAATGGCAAAGACTACGGCCCCGGCGTGGATTACCAGGTGTCGCTTACACGGTATTTTGGCAACGGCACGGAAGAATGTGATTACAACGAATACGGCCCCAATATTGAATACGATGATTTCGGTTTGTTCCTCATTGCATTTTCTGATTATGCAAGCCGGAGCAAAGACAGCGCTTTTTATAAAAAGTGGAACAAATTGATGTGCAGCCGGGTGGCAGATGCCACGGTAAGCTGCATTGATACCAATTCGCTTATAAAGGAAGACTCCGGCCCCTGGGAACATCACCTGCAAATGCCCCGGCAATATGCGTTTACCAGCGGCGTGTGTGCAAGGGGACTTCAACTGTTTGCTGCGCTGCAAAAGCAATATGGCCTGCCTTTTAAAAAATATCAATTGGCAGCAGAAAAAATAAAGCATGGCATGCTGGCCCACCTGCTCTGCGATAACAAATATTTTAAAGGCAATGTGACCGATACCAGCAAGGCCGCCCACGAATATTATGACGCCGGTGTGTACGAGATTTTTGCCAATGGACTAATGGATAACAAGCAATTGTTTTTATCACACAATGAAGAATGCGATAAAGTGCTAAGGATAAAAGGGGAGCGGCCCGGCTACATACGCCTTGAAAGCAGCGACCCCTACGAAAACCAGGAATGGGTGTTCATCAACCTGCGTATTGCGATGGCGCATTTATTGTTTAAGAACAAAGCCGAAGCATTTAGGCTATTGAATTTTGTTACCGAACAGGCTGCGGCAAACAACAACCTTATTCCTGAAATGTACAGCAACAAACTGCAGATGGATAAGGTGACAAAAAATTTCTATGATGCCAATGTTTGGTGCAACTGCATACGGGATAAGGGTGACCAGTACATCGGCACTATCCCGATGGTGGGCTATGGCGCCGGGGCGTATGTTTTGAGTTTGTTTGGATACTACGGGAAGTGATGGTTTGCTGTCAAAGCCCTCCTTTTGTTCATCAATACCTGGCATTATTTCTTCTTGTTTTCCAACAGTTTTTGGGCGGATTGTTGTGTAACTATTTTCTTCCCTGTTTTTCTTTCAATTTGTTTACGGGTATTGCCGGCGATTGTTCCGCCTTGTTTGGCTATCCGTTTATTTTCGGCAAAGGGTTTGTGGATTTTTTTCTTTGCTTATTTCGGTGGTGGTAGCCTCGGCCAGCATATTGAGCACTAGTTCAAGATTGGTCATATTGTCCCGCAGGTTTTCCCTTTTCAGGCCTTTGTATTGTTTATATTGTTTTACGGAAAAGCCGCTCCACGCTTTGGTGATCTCATCGGTAAGTATGGCGTATTCCTGCCCCTTTTTTACGTTTCGTTTATCCCATTCATCGGTGAGTTCTTTCCGCACTTCTATACTTTTAAGGCGCTGGTTCACCCATTCTTTGCTGTAGCCTTTTTTCAGGTAGGTTTCCATCAGCCTGTCTATGCCAATTTCAGGGTCTTCTATTTCATCTATCCGTTCCCTGCCTACTTTTGCCAGCCAGAGTTTGAAGGGTTCTGCTTTTTTAGACGGAACTGATTGTATAAGACGAAAAAGCTGCTCGGTGTCGGCCACATCGGTAGTGTAAAATTTTCCATCGGCTGACTGCATTTTCAGTTGTCCCAAATTTTGGGACAACTCACTCCCTTCTTCTTTCAGCTTGGTTTTTAATGCGTTCCAATACTTTCTGGGCCGGGGGCTTTCCGTAAGTATTTCAATAACGTCCACAATAGAAAAACACCATTTCTCCTGTTCATCATCCCAGTGGGTACGAACCTGTTTTTGTTCAAAAATTTTTATGGCGGTGCTTTTATCACTCATAAGGATAAAAGTAATGGTTATTCTTTAAAAATAAAATTGGTTGGGGAATGAAAATATTCCCATTGGGGAGGCGTTGTTATGAAGAAAAAATTTGTGAAGTTTTTAAATCTACAACGCAAGTTTTTCTGGCGCAAGTCTCCTGACTTGCTGCCATTCTTTACTTTAGAACAGAGGCAATGATTAGTAACAGTTAGGCAACAGGTCAGAGACCTGCGCCAACTGGGGTGAACAATTTTCCTGAAACATATCTATGTATAACTATTATAAAAATTTAAACCGTCCTTCCATTCTCCAATTTTGTTTCTTAGTAATGTTGGCTGTAGGCTTTTATTGAGTAGTTAAAAGTTTGTATCCAAGAAATATTGAAAGCACAATTAGCCCAAAGATTAACAGTTTTTGGTTTGAAGCTCCTTGTCTGATAGAAGTCAATTCTCTATTTAATTTCTCTTTTTCTTGTGTTAAAGACTGCATTTTTGAGTCTTTTGCTTGTTGTACTGTTAATGTATCATTTAGCTTTTGTTGCAATTGTTTATGGGCTTGTTCTAATTGCTTTAGACGACTTGTTAATTCAACATACTGCGGCTCAATTTGGTTTAACCTATCTTGTAATCCCTTTGCAATGGTTTCAAATCTTTCTCTTTCCATTACTTTTTTGTTTTTAGAGTTTAAAAAATCTTTTATTCTTTCGTCCACTTTGATGTCTTTTCCATTAATTCTTGATTTGAGAGTTATTCCCTCAAATGAGCGACATCTACTTAATGCAACATAGGTCTGACCCGTTGCAAAAGCACCATAGCCCAAATCAATTACGATTTTGTCAAACGACTGTCCTTGGCTTTTATGAATTGTAACAGCCCAAGCTAATTTAATAGGAAATTGAATAAACGTTCCATTTATATTTTTTTCTATTCGCTCTTCTTCCTTATTCCACACATATTCATAACTCTCCCAAGTTACTTTCTGAACATCATAGGTCTGATTGTTAGAATCAAGTTTGATTTTTAAAGTTGTGTCAGTTAATGAGATGACATTACCCAAACTTCCATTCACCCAACGTTTTTCTGTATCATTTTTTATGAACATTACTTGTGAACCTTCCCTCAAATGAAGAATTTTATCAGCAGGTAATTTGCTTTCGTTTGTTTCTCGAAGAAAAATACCTGTTACTGTGGCTCGAAATTCAAAATTCTTTCCACTTAATTTTTGAAGTTCTTTTTGATTCGTTTGACGTACAATTTCATTTGTGGTGGCAAGAATTATTTCGAACTCTTTCCCATTGGGTGTGTATGTGGGATTATATCTTTGATTTAGCTGCATTAAATGCGAAAGCTCAAGATTGTTTTCTCTAACACCATTTAGCAATTGAATGAAATTTTTATCTTTTTGTCTATAAACTTTTTCGAGTTCAATTATGTGATATCGAATCCCTGCCTCAAAAACTTTTGCACTAAAAAAATAAGGAGTTCGATAATTGGCGTTTAAAATTTCCACCTCTTCTATTTTTCTGTTATCAACTACTGGTGGTAACTGAAATAAGTCCCCGATCACAAGAAGTTGCTTCCCTGCAAAAGGATAATTTGTCTTTAGGTTTTTCCTTAAAGAAAGGTCGACAGCATTCATTAAATCACTTCTAACCATTGAAATTTCATCAATAATAATTAAGTCAATATTTTTAAGTAGTTCCTCCTTTTTTGAAAGCACTGTCAAGTCTTTGTCAAATGGCAAATATGGTCTTGGCTCAAATTGAAAAAATGAATGTAACGTTTGACCTTCGACATTTAATGCAGCAATTCCCGTTGGAGCAAGTATAACATAGGATTTTCTGATATGCTTTATTAAGTTACGAAGTAAAGTAGATTTACCAGTACCTGCCTTACCTGTCAAGAAAACAGAGTCGTTAGTATAGTTTATTAGGCGTATTAAGTCCTGAGCTTCTGGATTGTCAGAATAGTCTTTTAGTAACTCTTTCATTTATTAGGATGTATCATTAAGCTTACAGCCAATGTTGTATTTCCGCAATCCAAGTTAAAAACTTTCGCCAATCCACCCAAAACAAGCTGCTTTTACTAAAGTTTTGATGATGCACAGCAGTATTCTGCCTACGGGCTGCCGTATTTCCGGCTCTCGACTTCGCTCAGGTAAACTCAATTTGTTCATCTCCCCCCGATGAAATACATTTGCGTTCCTTTTAAAAATTATCAGATTAAATCGAATACCGCACATGCGACAAATTGCTTTTAGGGAAGCCCTCAGGGAGGCGATGCAGGAAGAAATGAGAAGGGACGACAGGGTGCTTTTGATGGGTGAGGAAGTGGCCGAATACAACGGCGCATATAAAGTGAGCCAGGGTATGCTGGACGAGTTTGGCGAAAAAAGGGTGATCGATACACCTATTGCCGAACTTGGTTTTGCCGCCATTGCCGTGGGCGCTGCCCAAAACGGCCTTCGCCCCATAGTGGAGTTTATGACCTGGAATTTTGCGGTGCTGCCGCTTGACCAGATACTGAACACTGCCAGTAAAATGCTGGCGATGAGCGGCGGGCAGGTGGGTTGCCCCATCGTGTTCCGCGGGCCAAACGGGAGCGCCGGGCAGCTGGGCGCCCAGCACTCTACAGCTTTTGAAAGCATGTATGCCAATATCCCGGGGCTGAAAGTGATTTCGGTGAGCAATCCCTATGATGCCAAAGGCTTATTGAAATCTGCCATTCGTGATGACGACCCGGTGATGTTTATGGAAAGTGAAGTGATGTATGGCGATAAGGGCGATGTGCCGGAGGAAGAATATGTGCTGCCCATTGGCAAGTGCTTTGTAAAAAGGCCGGGCAAGGATGTTACCATTGTGTCTTTTAATAAAATGATGAAAGTGGCGCTGGGTGCTGCGGAAGAATTAGCGAAAGAAGGTATAGAAGCGGAAGTGATTGATGTGGCTACTATCCGCCCATTGGACTGGTTCACTATTTTGGAAAGCGTAAAGAAAACAAACCGCTTAGTGATAGTGGAAGAGCAATGGCCATTTGCGTCTGTGAGCTCTGAAATTGCTTACCGCATACAGAAAGAAGGCTTTGATTATCTGGATGCGCCGGTAAGGCGTGTTACTTCCGCCGATGCACCGATGCACTATGCTCCCAATTTAGTGGCGGCGTATTTGCCGAGTGTGCCTAAGGTGGTGAAGGTGGTGAAGGAAGTGATGTATGTGAAGAAATAAGGCTAAGAGAATAAAAGAGATAAAAGAGGGTGGCGCAGTTGCGTCACTTTTTTTGTTTAGCCACGAATGCCACGAATTATCACGAATGTGAATTGCCACTAATTCCAACCTCCGATTGAAGAAAGACGGGTTAGCCACAGATATCACAGATTAACACAGATGAAGGTGGCGGCTTGCGGTTATTGTTGATTAGGCCAAAAGATAAAATGCTTAATTACAGCTGCCGATTATTATTTGAAGTTGGGCCTCGCTTTCAGTACTGAGCGGGAGCCGAAGGACAAGGAGAGGAAATGAGGGGTGAGGTCAATTCTTCTTCACCTCCTTCGCCCATGCATCCTTCAATGTTACTGTTCTATTAAAAACAAGCTTGTCTTTGCTGCTGTCTTTATCCAAACAGAAATAACCTTTACGGAGAAACTGGTAATTAGTGCCTGATGCAGCATCTTTTAAAGAAGGCTCCACGAAAGCCTGCACCACTTCCAGTGAATGTTCATTGATGTAATCTTTAAAATCGCCTTCTTCATCTGCAGGGTTTTCTGCTTTAAAGAGGCGGTCGTACATACGCACTTCTGCCTGTGCGGCGTGTGCTATACTCACCCAATGAATAGTGGCTTTTACATTGATGCCACTGGTATCATTGCTGCTTTTGCTTTCGGGGATATAAGTGCATTGTATTTCGGTGATGTTGCCGTTGCTGTCTTTGCTGCAGCCGGCACATTCCACTATGTAAGCGCTTTTGAGCCTTACTTTAGAACCGGGGTACAGGCGGAAATATTTTTTTGCCGGCACTTCCATAAAGTCTTCCCTTTCTATCCACACTTCCTTACTGAAAGGGACTGTTCTTGTACCAAAACTTTCATCGGGGCCGTTCTCTGTTGTCAATTCTTCTGTTTCATTTTCAGGATAATTGGTGATAACAAGCTTTACAGGATCAATTACGGCCATTGCCCTCAATGCTTTTTTATTCAGGTCTTCCCTTACACAAAATTCAAGTAAACTAAAATCAATAAGGTTTTCCCTTTTGGCCACGCCAATTTTTTCGCAAAAGTTGCGGATGCTTTCCGGGGTAAAGCCCCTGCGCCGCATGCCGCTGATGGTGGGCATACGGGGGTCATCCCAGCCGTTTACATGCTTTTCTTCCACCAGTTGCAGCAATTTGCGTTTACTCATTACCGTATAGGTCATGTTGAGCCTTGCAAATTCGTATTGCCTGGAAGGGAATATCTCTAATTTTTCAATGAACCAGTCATACAGTTCCCTGTGCGGCACAAATTCCAGTGTGCAAATGCTGTGGGTGATATTTTCAATGCTGTCGCTCTGGCCATGTGCAAAATCATACATGGGATAGATACACCAGGCATCGCCGGTGCGATGGTGATGGGCATGCTTGATGCGGTAGAGGATGGGATCTCTCATGTGCATATTCGTGGCAGCCATATCAATCTTTGCCCTCAGCACTTTTTCCCCGTCTTTATATTTCCCTTCTTTCATTTCGGCAAACAGGCGCCCGTTTTCTTCAACACTCCTGCCGCGGTAAGGGCTGTCAGTACCGGGCTGCGTGGGCGTACCTTTTTGTGCGGCAATTTCTTCTGCGGAAGAATCGTCAACATACGCCAATCCTCTATTGATAAGCTTTACTGCATAGTTGTACAATTCTCCAAAATAATCACTGGCATAAAATTCATTGGCCCAGGTAAAGCCCAGCCATTGCACGTCTTCTTTTATGCTGTCAACATATTCTGTTTCTTCTTTGGTGGGATTGGTATCGTCAAAGCGGAGGTTGGTCTTGCCGCCGTACGCTATACCCAATCCAAAATTGAGGCAAATGCTTTTGGCATGGCCAATATGCAGGTAGCCGTTGGGTTCCGGGGGAAAACGGGTAAGGATGGTTTTGTATTTTCCTTTCTTAAGATCTTCTTCTATGATCTCTTCAATAAAATTCAGGCTTTTCTCTTCTGCCATTACAGTTGTGGTTGTGGGGAGCAAATCTACAAAAAAAAGATACTGGATGTTTGATGCCGGATACTGAACATTGGTACCTTGTATCGGATTGGATATTTCAAAGTTTACAAAGCCCCGGTATTCCGCCCTTACTTCTTTTCCATCTTCTCAATAAGGGCAATTATCTTATCTAATTTTTCCGTTTCAATTTTGCTTAAATGAATTTGCAGGGCTTCTATTTCTTTCTTTGCTTCCAGGTTGGTAATATAATCTTCCAGCGCCTGTATCCTGTCACGGGCAGCCTGCCTGTTTTGGCTCATCATAATCAATGGTGCTGCATAAGCCGCCTGCGTGGAGAATAAGAGGTTCAGTAAAATAAAAGGATAGGGGTCCCAGTGCTTTATGAATGCCGTTATGTTTAAAGCCATCCATATTGCCACGATGATGGTTTGCCAGATAAGGAATGTCCATGAACCCATCCCGGAAGCAATGCTGTCTGCCACTTTATCTCCTACAGAAAGGGTTTGCTTGTGTTTGTCGTGCCAGGTGGACATAGTATAAGGTATTGGTGAAAATGAGCTGTAAGTTAAGAACTGTTTGATTAATCAATCAATTGTTGTATGGCTATACCTGCTGGATTGTTGAAAGCATCATGCGGCAACGGTTTCCTGCAATAATTTAACCATATAACAATTTCAATTAGCAATTGCACAATATGCAAAAATCCCCGCTTTGTGAAGCAGGGATTTTTAAAAATATAAGGATTGTTTATGCAGTTTTGCCCATGCGCTTCAGCAACGAAGCATGTGAGGCAATGGCCGTGCGCATTCTTGGAAATTCAATGTATTTAATATTAAAATCCCTGCAGGTTTCTTTAATGATCTTGCTGATAGCAGGGTAGTGCACATGTGATATTTTGGGAAACAGGTGGTGCTCAATCTGGAAATTCAACCCGCCCACCAGCCAGGAAATAAGCCTGTTTTTGGTAGCAAAGTTGGCCGTGGTCTGTACCTGGTGTATGGCCCATTCGTTTTCAATTTTATTGGTATCGCCTGTAGGCAGAGGGAAATCCGTTTCTTCCACCGTATGCGCCAACTGGAATACTACGCTGATGATAAAGCCCGTCACCATCGTGGTGATTAAAAAGCCAATGACCCATGTGCCGAAACCAAGCATGTATATTGGCAGCGCAATGAATAAAAATGCATACAGGATTTTTGCTGCCCAAAAAGCAATGTGCTCTTTCCTGCTCATTTTTTTAATAGGCACATCACCAATCTTTTTGGAAAAATATTTTTGATAATCCAGGTAGAAGATCCACAATATGTGCAGCATTGAATACAGGAACCACACATAATAATGCTGGAAGCGGTGTATTTTATAATGCTTTTGCGTGGTGCACATGCGGAGATAAGGCTTTATCTCGATATCATCGTCCACGCCGTCAATATTAGTATAAGTATGGTGGATGATATTGTGCTTCATTGCCCACAGGATATGGCTTACGCCCACAAAGTTGGCTGAAGTGGCCGCCATCTTATTCCATGCTTTGCTGTTGCTGAAGCTGCCATGGCCGCCGTCGTGCATTACATTAAAGCCGATGGCTGCAGTAAAGCCGCCGAGCAATACACACTCTATCACTGCCAGCCATACAGCCGGCGTAAAATAAACGAGGTGCACATACAGCCCGATGTATGAAAGGAAGAAAAAAGCGGCTTTGAAAAACAAGCTGAAATTGCCGGTAGCGGATTTTTTTCGTTCTTCAAAATATTGGTTGACCCTCCGTTTTAATTCCTGCTGGAAATTATTGGAATTTTGAAGAAATTTTGGTGTTGCCATGTATTTGGATACTTCTTTTGTTTTTTGAAGCTGCAAGGTACGACATCTGCCTGAAAGAAGGCAGTGTGTTTTACTAACAATTCATGTTACATTGGTTATTAATACGCTGAAGCTGTTGAAGCCGATCATTTTCCTGCTGATAAAGCCTTCCCCGTATTGTACGCCGATCATTTTGCCCATCATCTGGTTGCGGTATACTACACTGTCCCAAAACCCGGCGGTGGAAATATATGTCTGTGGCTCATCGGATTCGGGATTATAAAATTGTGTGGTATATGCTTTAATGCTTTTCATCTTTTGTTCCATCGCATCAGAAATATCAATGACGAAATCCGGCTGCAGGTACCTGTCCTGTATGTAATTGAAAACATAAGCGGGCCGCCAGGGCTGCTGTGGAACGCCGTTGTTAAAAGTTTCAATTTTCCGCAAGCCGGATAAAAAAGCGGCATCTTCCACCAGTTGTGCGCTGCGGCCATGGTCAGGGTGGCGGTCTTCGGGGGCATTGCACAAAATAATTTCCGGCTGGTATTTTCTTATTACCGTAATTACTTTTCGCTGGTGCTCTTCATCGTTTGTAAAAAAGCCATCGGCAAAGCCTAAATTTTCCCGTGCATCTAATTGCAAAATAGCAGCAGCATCTGCAGCTTCCTGTAACCTTGTTTCGGCAGTGCCCCTTGTACCCAGTTCGCCCTGCGTAAGATCAACCACGCCGGTTTTTTTCCCTTTCTTTTTTTCTGTTATCAATGTGCCGCTGCAGCAGAGTTCCACATCATCAGGATGAACGCCAAAGGCGAGGAGGTCGAGTTTCATCAAAAAATTTAAAGTTAATAGTTTAAGGTTCAAAGTTAAGGAAGGAAATAAAAGTTTAAAGTTTAATGGTCTAAAGGTTTAAAGTTAATGGCGGAAGTGTATAGTGATAATAAAAAGACCTTACTGATCGAAGATGGCTAACCTTAAACTATTAAACCTTTAGACCTTAAACCTTCTCTCAACTCCTGTACCCATACATCCGCTCCACCTCCTTCACTATTTTTTCCATCTCTCTTTCATCGCCGTTCTTGTCGTAAGGCTGCTTGAGGTTGCTGCCGAAGAAGAAGGCAACGGTTTGGTAAAACCTTGCTAAAAACCCGCCTTTGTATTCCTTGATGATCTCGTAGCAGTTGTTGCCGGTTTCCCGGTTGATGAGCTTCATCAATACTTTTCCCTGGTACACGGATAAGTTCGTCAGGGGATCGGCAAATTCTTTTTTCAGCTCTTTTTCCCTCGAATTGATGTATTTTTTTCTTTCTTTTTGGTCAGTCACATTTACGAGGCGGGCATTGATATCATTGATCACCACAGCTGCTTTTTTGGCATAAGGAAAAGTTACATAAATAGCGTTCCGCAGCCTTGTCCATTCGGCCCTGGCCCTTGCCTGTGCCGGGCTTTCCCTTGTAATGTGGAATACCGGGTACAAAGTTTTTGCTTCGATAGTATCACCTTCATACACTACTGCGTAGGACGTGATGGTGTCATTGGCGGCATACTGCGCCCGTGCTTTATTTCCTGCTAAAGAAAAAAACACCGCCGCCGCAATAATGAAAATAATTTTATATGATGAGGGAAGGGCCATTTTACCGGTAAAATTACAACTTATCACTGTATAAGACGTATCCGATATTCAGCATAATCATGGCATCACGAGAC
>JBEHYP010000037.1:0-31383 GCA_048498115.1 Bacteroidota bacterium
TGAAACTCAGAAGTACGCCAAACTCACGCTCGCGATCGCGCGCGTGATGGGAACGGAGTGACCGCCCCCATCGAGATCGTCGTCGCCGCCCCGGTATCGGTCAGGAACAGGACGTCCTGCCCGGACCCCAGCAGCACGTTCAGCGCCAGACCGTGGCGATACAAGGGAAAGCCTGAATCAAATTGATATCAATACAATAGAAAGGATTGAAATTGTAGAAGGCCCTATGTCTGTATCTTATGGATCGGATGCGCTGGCAGGCGTTATCAATATCATTACCAAAAAACCGGTAAATAATAGTTTATCTGTTACTGCCAAAGCACAGGAAGAAACTGCAGGCAATGAATATTATCCATTCAGCTACCAGGGTGTGCACACACAAAACATAGGCATTTCCGGCGCTTCAGATAAATGGAACTTTGCCATTGGCGGCAACCACAATGAGCTCGATGGCTTTGGAGGAGATGATTATGGCAGGGCAAAAACGTGGAGGCCTAAAGAACAGTGGATGGGCAATGCGAGGATCGGTTATGTGAATAATACTGTCAATATTTATTACAGAATAGACGGGCTGCATGAAGAAATTTCAAGCCGTGGGCCTATCAATATTGACACCCGGAAAGCACTGGACCAATACTATATTACAAAACGGATGATGCACCAGTTGCAAAATGCCTGGCGCATCAGCAATAAGATGGACCTGGCAACCATTCTTTCTTACACGGATTACCAGCGGAGGACAAAAACACTTATAAAAAATTTTGAGACCGGCTTAGCTGAACCCGGCACAGACGCAGGCCAGCAGGATATTTCTAAATTCAACAGCGTTGTATTCCGGAATACCTTTGGCTACCAGCCT
Source organism: Bacteroidota bacterium (assembly GCA_048498115.1). GTDB lineage: Bacteria > Bacteroidota > Bacteroidia > Chitinophagales > Chitinophagaceae > Ferruginibacter. The sequence continues at coordinate 860 of JBEHYP010000037.1, forward strand.
TCATCCAAATTATCATTACAGGCGGGGCTTGATATCAATCACGAAAAAGCAAGTGGGGCAAGGATAACAGGCGAGCCTTCTATCAATGATTATGCACTGTTTGTTTCTTCTGAAATTAAACCCACAGCTGCAATTAATATACGCCCCGGCTTCCGGTTTATTAAAAACTCGGTATATGATGCGCCGCCGGTAATCCCTTCGCTGAACACAAAACTTTCATTGAGTGATCAGTTAGATCTTCGCCTGGCCTATGCACATGGCTTTCGTTCTCCTGCTTTGCGTGAATTGTATTTTAATTTTATTGATGCCAATCACACCATTATCGGTAACCCTGACCTGAAAGCGGAAACTTCCAACAGCTTTTCCGGGTCATTAAGCTGGGCAATGCCGGGAAGAAAAGAGTTTGCGCTCACCTCTGTACTGGAAGGATTTTATAATACATTCAGCAACCTGATCAATTATGCTACTTCTCCCACTTCCAATGATACTACCATTACCGTTAATATTGATAAATTTAAAACAACCGGCGCTACCTGGGAAAATAAATTCACCCATAAAAACCTGAGCATTACGTTAGGTATTGCTTATATCGGCCGGTACAACAATTTATCTGAAGATGAAAATTACAAAGCCGAGAACCTTCCTTCCTTTACCTGGACACCGGAAGTGAGTTCCAATATCATCTACACTTTTAAAAAGACCAGCACCACATTCGGTTTGTTTTACAAGTACACGGGTAAAAGGCCGGGCTACCAGGTAGTGTTTAACAATGCGACAGGGCAGAATGAAATTCATCTTACCAAAATTGGAGATTTTCATTGGGCAGATATAACGGCCACCCAACCATTGTTTAAATATTTCTCTCTGGTGACAGGTGTAAAAAATATTTTTGATGTTACTGACCTTTCCAACACCGCCACCAGCTCCGGCGGGGCGCACAGCACAGGCGGGCCTGTTCCCATGGCTTATGGCCGGTCTTATTTTACCGGACTAAGTTTCCAGTGGAATAAAAAATAAGTATCTAACTATTCAATTATAAAATAAAAAACATGATGCGTTTTCAAAAATTAACAACAGCGTTAACAGCAACAGTACTATTTACTGCCTGTAAAAAAGACAAAGACCCGGTGATAATAGTGCCGCCTTCTGCAGGCAAAGAGCTCCAGTTCAACGGGCTGGCAGGCTCCGAAGCAGGAACTGCGGCCGGTAATTCAGTTTACCTGGATTTAAGCACAGATGTTATGACCGGTGTGCAGCGCTCTGCCTGGGACCTTGCTTTTTATTGCGGCAATGAATTCAGGGTGGCCATCAACAATACTACCAGCGCAGGTGCAAAAGTGCTGGCACAAAATGACCTCAATGCTGTTGGGGCAGCAGACACTGCCGGCCTTACACTGGCGGTGAACCAGGCAGAACCGGCGCCCACTGATTTTGCTTATTTTGATAACCTGGACGGCTCGCTAACGGGAACGGTTATCCCGGAAGTGTCAGCCACAGACGCAAACAACAAAGTGATCGTCATCAACCGCGGCACAGGCGGCGGTACCCCCGCACGCCCCTGGGTCAAGATAAGGGTATTGAGGAACGGCAGCAATGGTTACACTGTTCAGTATGCCGGCGTAGAAGCTACCAGCTTTCAAACAGTGCAGGTGTCCAAAGACAATGCATATCATTTCAGGCTGTTCTCATTTGATAACGGAACGCTGGCTAACGGCCAGCCCGAAAAAGATAAATGGGACCTGGTGTGGGGATATGCTGTTTATCAAACCAATTTTGGTGGCATGGTGCCGTACAATTTTTCTGACCTGATTGCAGTAAACCACTTATCCAATGTGCAGGTGAAAGAAAAAATATATGCAGATGAATCTACTGCTGCCGCTGCATATAGTGCCTTTAACAGGGACAGTGTAAATGCGGCAACCAATGCAGTGGCACCCGGCCGCTGGACAATCGGCAGCACATGGAGAAGCACACAGCCTGCCACCGGTGCAAAGAAAGACCGCTTTTATATTATTAAAGATGCCGCAGGCAACTATTATAAGTTTAAATGCCTTGCAATGGGTGTAGGTACAGATGGCGGCACAAGGGGAAAACCGCAATTTAAATATGACCTGATTCCTTAATTGAGTTTTTTATAATTATGAAAAGCTGCCGGCAGGCAGCTTTTTCTTTTTGCGTAAACCTGTTTTACCGATTTGTAAACCTTTTTTATCTTCTTTAGTGTTGCTTTGCCAGCAAAATGTAAAATATACTTATGAGGAAGATCATCACACTTATTGCAATTGTTGCAGCAGCAGGAATACTTCACGCACAGTCATCACAGGATAAGCAGGCCATTAATAAACTATGCGGATGTTTTGATGTGGAATTTAAATACGCAGAAACGTTTTCGCCTGATACTAATTATAAATATCATGACAGGGAAGAGATCCGTGGGGGCACCGAACTTTCTTTACCGATAGAAATAAGCGATAAAAAAATTTCCATCCAGCATTTGCTGGTGATCTCGGAAGATGTAATCGTAAAACACTGGCGGGAGGAATGGACTTATGAAAACCCTGAAATATGGGTGTATAAAGGAGACAGGACATGGATAAAAGAAAAATTAAGCCCTGAACAGGTAAAAGGAAAATGGACACAAACAGTGTGGGAGGTGAGCGATGAGCCACGCTACCAGGGATACAGCCAGTTTGTAAACCTCGATGGAAAATTAATTTGGCAAAATACTACGGATGCTCCTTTACCCAGGAGGGAATACAGCGTCCGCAGCGATTACAATATTTTGAAAAGAACCAACCGACTTAATATTTCCGACAGTGGTTATATCCACGAGCAGGATAATGAAAAAATAATCCGTAAGGAAGGTAAAGATAAATTACTGGTGCAGGAAAAAGGCATCAACAGCTATAAGAGGATCGAAGATAAAAAATGTGACCCGGCAAAAGCTTACTGGAAAAAAAACAAGGCATTCTGGGCCAAAGTGCGCAAAGCATGGGATGATTATATTAGCACACAAACGGTTATTTCATTAAAATCAAAAGTAGACGGCAAGCCCTTGCATACCTACCTGTATGCATTGGCAAAAGATTATGCAGACAAAGAAATAAGTGAATCAGAAATAGATGAAAAAATAAAAACTGAAATAGCAAAATTTTTCGGGCACGATGATGCCAAAGCTGTTGCACAGCAATAAATGGTTTGAAACGGGAACTGTCAATCTCCCTGCACATGGAGGGAGATTTTTTTTGAAACAGCGGGATCAGTTTCCCTGTTGCGTAAATAAATTTTCCCGGTTGGCATATAAGAGGACGTAACTTATTGTGAAGTTTGTATGCGATGAGCTGCGAATTTCAATCCTTTTATTTTGCGGATGATGGCTATGTAGTGTACTGCAAAAATTGCGGGCATTACCAGGTAGCTTTTATGTGCATCTGCCTTACGCTTACTAAAGAAGATTATGCAGCTTTCAGGAAACTGGTGGCCATGCACCATGATCAACCTGATTATTCATATTCCGATTGCTGCAAAAATATTATCATTAAAACTCCTGCTGAAGGCATAGCGTTCATCCTTACTAAAAACGAAACAAAACGGCTGCATGAAATTTTAGAAGAGGCAGATACAGAGGAGAAAGCATTGGATCTGCTACGGTTATTCAGCTGAACTATTTCCGGTTATAATGCTTACCAATTTCTTTGTCAGAATATATCTGCTCGCCCCAATTCACATTCTTCGTTGTCCAATTCACGCGTTTTCCACACTAATTTGGCCTTAATTAACAGTTAATAAAGTAAATCTACCCTAATTTATTTAAAATCAGATTGTTATGCTGTGGATAAAACTTTCGACCCAAATTTATGCTTTGAATTGGGGAAATTATGTTATTTTGTGTCAGTTTATGTCAAAATCAACCTAAATCTCACAAATGATTGGTTTTCTTGGTGAATATGAAGTTACGCTGGACGCAAGGGGCCGTTTCCTTGTGCCTGCTGCTTTTAAAAAGCAGCTTTCCGGCGATAGCGCCAACCAGTTTGTGGTGAGCCGGGGCATAGAACAATGCCTTACGTTATACCCAATCCAAACCTGGGAACCCATATTTACCGAGATCAGCAAATTGAATGATTTTGACCCGCAAGTTAGGGAGTTCAGGCGGAAGTTTTTGAACGGCGCCACGCAGATAGAACTGGACAGTGCAGGCAGGCTGCTGCTCCCCAAACCGCTGATAGATTATGCCGGGCTTGACAAGGATGTGCTGCTGGTATCGGCGGTAAACAAAATCGAGATCTGGGATAGCAATAAGTACAAGCAGCTCTTTGAATCTTCATCACCGGATGAACTAAGCAGGCTGGCAGATGCTGTAATGAACAAAAAAGCGGAAGTAAAAAAAGATTAACAGTTGATGAGTGCCGCAAGTTCAGATAGCCAACCGTCACCACAGCAGCCCGGCGGTATGGAACAGTACCATGTGCCGGTTTTGCTGCAGGAAACGATCGATGCCCTCAATATTCAACCGGACGGCATTTACGTGGATGGCACTTTTGGCGGCGGCGGCCATAGCCGTGCCATACTGGAACGGTTAGACGAAAACGGCAAATTGATAGCATTTGACCAGGATGATGATGCTAAGAAAAATTTGCCGGATGACAGCAGGGTGCTTTTTATTCCGCAGAATTTTCGCCATGTGCAGCGCTTTTTACGGTTGCATAAAATAACGGCTGTGGATGGCATACTGGCTGATTTGGGTGTTTCAAGTCATCAGTTTGATGAGGCCGGAAGAGGCTTCTCCACCAGGTTTGATGCAGCGCTTGATATGCGGATGGACCGGCGGCAGCCACTAACGGCAGCGGATATACTGAAAAAGTTTTCAGAAGCGCAGCTGCACAAGCTGTTTGAACAGTACGGCGAGGTGACCAATGCAAAAACGCTGGCTAAAACAATTGTACAGCAAAGGGCAGTGGCGCCAATTGAAACCATTAACGATTTAAAGAGGGCTTTGCAGCCGGTGGTGAAAGGTAATCCCCAAAAATATTTTGCACAGGTATTCCAGGCGCTGCGTATTGAAGTGAATGATGAGCTGGGTGCTTTGAAAGAGCTGTTGCAGCAATCCGTTTCCCTTTTGAAACCGGCCGGCCGTATTGCTGTCATTACTTTTCATTCGTTAGAAGACAGGGTGGTGAAGAATTTCTTCCGTGCCGGCACATTTACCGAAGCAGAAGCAGATGATGTGTATGGAAATAAAACCGAAAGCCCATTTGTGCTGGTCAACAAAAAGCCTGTTACTGCCGGTACAGAAGAATTGAAACGAAACCCCCGGAGCCGCAGCGCCAAATTAAGAACAGCGCAAAAGAAGCGCTAATCGGTCGGTACCGCAGGTCAGACCGGCTCTTTTACAGGATAAACGAAAAATGGTTGCTATAAATAATATATGGCTGATTTAAAAACGACACAACAGGAAGAAGCGGCTTCACCAAAAGCAGAGGCTGCTGCCCTCAACTGGAAGCGTTTGCTCAACCACAAATGGGTGGTAAAGAACATCCCTTTCTTTTTGTTCCTGGCTTTTTTAGCGGTGTTGTACATCTACAATGGCCATCTGGCGGATAAGCTTACAAGAAAAATAAGCGCATCTGAAAAACATTTAAAAGAGCTGGAGTACCAATACAAAACAGTAAAGAGCGAAGTGATATTCAGGAGCAAGGCAAGTGAGTTGGTAAAAGCGGTAGAGCCATTGGGATTAAAAGAATTGACAAAGCCACCTGTCCTATTGAGTCCTTCTACTCCCTAAATGCTTGTGCCTGGTGTGATTAGGGTACGAATGAAGATGTGGAAGATGCAATGCTTGGAGATGGCATGAAGTGCCGCCTCTTCTCCTGGAGGAGAAGAGGAAGGGAGGTGAGGTTGCTGAACAGGGAACAAATAGTATCCTGATTGCTATCGGGATGCGGCGCAACGATGATCATGAAGGCTGTTAAAGCCGGTACCAAAATAAAAACAAAATTCTTCAGGAACCAGGGAGAATGGATATAAGAAAAGACATACAGTGGAGGGTGAGCCTTTGTTTTCTTGGCATGGTGGTGCTGGGTATAACGGTGCTGGGTAAGGCTTTTTATATTCAAAATGTGCAGGGCAGTTATTGGCGCAGTATGGCAGACAGCCTGCACCAGAAGTTTATGCCGCTGGAAGCTGAAAGAGGGAGCATTTACAGTGAGGACGGGAATATGCTGAGCACTTCTGTTCCCATATTTGATGTGTATGTTGATTTTGGCGCTGATGGGTTAAGGGAAAAGAACGGTGTAAGATTTAAAAACAATATTGATTCTTTAAGCTTTTCCCTTGCGGCGCTTTTTAAGGATAAAACCGCAGCAGAATATAAAAAAGAAATGCAGCTGGCCTATAAAAATAACGACCGTTACCATGTATTGAAAAAGAAAATTTCTTTTTCTGATTATGTGGTGCTCCGTGATTTTCCATTAGTGAGGCTGGGAAGGAATAAAAGCGGTTTTATTATAGATGTGAGGGACAAGCGCATCAATCCTTACGTGTTATTGGCCAACAGGACAATTGGTTTGTCAAGGGATAATGCAAAACAAAATGTGGGGATAGAGCAGAGTTATGACAGCCTGCTAAGGGGCACCCCTGGCCAGCGTTTAATGCGGTATGCAGCTGGTGCTTACATGCCGGTGGAAGGATCGGAAGTAGAGCCTGAAAATGGCAAGGACATCATCACCACCCTGGATACTTATATGCAGGATGTGGCTGAAGGTGCTTTGATGAAAATGCTGGTGAACAATAATTCATTGCATGGTACGGCTATCATTATGGAAACTGCTACCGGTAAAATAAAAGCCATTGCCAACCTGGGGCAGCAGAAAAATCCTGACGGCACAATTAAGACGGATCAAAATGGCATTGCTGTATATGCAGAAGACCTGAACTATGGTATTGGCAAGGCAACAGAACCCGGTTCTATTTTTAAGCTGGCCACGCTGATCTCGTTAATGGAGGATAAGTACGTAGATAAAAATACAATTGTGGATTGCGAAGGCGGCGCCAAATATTTTTATGGTTTAAGAATTAAAGACTCACACTTGGGGGCACACGAAATGACGGTGAAGGATGCGTTTGCACACAGCAGCAACGTGGCTTTTGCAAAGCTAGCCGACCAGTATTACCATTCGCAGCCGTCCAAATTTGTAGAGCACCTGCATACCTTCAGGCTGGATACATTAACAGGTATTGATATTACTGCCAGCTCAGGAAGGCCCACCATTAAAAAGCCATCGAACAAACGCAGCTGGTACAATACTACCATTCCTTATATGGCGCATGGTTATGAAGAACTGGTGACGCCGCTGCACATGCTGATGCTGTACAATGCAGTTGCCAACAACGGAACAATGATGAAGCCCTATTTGGTGAGTGCGGTGAGAGAATATGGCATTGATGTAAAAACTGTTGAACCCACCGTGCTGGTTGACAAAATATGCAGTGACGAAACATTGGCGCAGGTAAAAGAATGTTTAAGTGCCGTGGTGGACAGCCTGCATGGCACCGGTCATAAAATATTATTTGACAGCACTTATAAGATCGCAGGCAAAACAGGCACAGCTGTAACAGCGCTTGACAACAGGGGGTACAACAAAGGCAATAAAATTTACCAGGCCTCTTTCATTGGATATTTCCCGGCTGAGAAGCCTAAATATACAATGGCAGTGGTAATACAAAACAGTAATGAATCAAAATTGATATACGGTGCTGATGTGTCAGGAACGGTGTTTAAAGAAATAAGCGATAAAGTGTATGCAAAGTTTTTAAGTAACAGGAAGTATGCAATACCGGGAGTGAGCGATACAGCGATATACAGCTATTACGGTTTGAAAAATGATCTGAATACAATCGTAAGCACTATGAAAATCCCTTTTGCTGATTCTGCCACAGGCGGCTACTGGAGGAGCATGAGTGTAAAAAGCAACAGCGCAACATTAAGGCAGCCTGCAGATGTAATAGATGCAGCCACTATTCCCAATGTAGTGGGCATGGGCCTGAAAGATGCAGTGTACCTGGCAGAAAACAAAGGATTAAAAGTGAGCATAACGGGAAGGGGCAGGGTAATAAGCCAGTCGCTGCCGGCAGGCGCAGCATTTAAAAAAGGACAGGCAATCACATTGTTTTTGAATTGATTTTACGGGACATACTATATAAAGTAAGCATCAGGAGCGTAAAAGGTAACACTGATACAGCGATAGAGAGTTTGGAAATTGATTCCCGACAAATAAAAAAAGGTGCTTGTTTTATTGCGGTGAGAGGCCATGCAGCAGATGGGCATCAATACATTGAAACGGCGATTGCAAACGGTGCAGCGGCGGTTATCTGTGAAAAGCTGCCGGATGTTTTAAGTGAAAAAGTGGTGTATGTGCAGGTAGAGAACAGTGCAGTGGCAGCAGGATATATGGCCCATAATTTTTATGGCGAAGCTTCTTTGAAATTAAAACTGGTAGGTGTAACGGGCACTAATGGCAAAACCACCATCGCCACCTTGCTGTGGAAATTATTTACTGCAATGGGGTATAAGTGCGGTTTGCTAAGCACAGTGCAAAACCAGGTAGGGGATGAAGTGGTTTTGGCAACGCATACCACGCCGGATGCCATCAGCATTAACAGGCTGATGAAGCAGATGCTGGATGCAGGCTGTGGGTATGTATTTATGGAGTGCAGCAGCCATGCCATTCACCAGCACCGCATTGCAGGTTTGCAGTTTGCCGGTGCGCTGTTCAGCAATATCACCCACGACCACCTGGATTATCACCAAACATTTGATGAATATATCCGGGTAAAAAAATCATGGTTCGATGGTTTGCCTTCCTCAGCTTTTGCCATCAGCAATATGGATGATAAAAGGGGAATGGTGATGCTGCAGAATACGGCTGCAAAAAAATATTACTACAGCCTTAAAACAATGGCTGATTTTAAAGGAAAGATATTAGACAACGGCCTGATGGGATTGCACATGATGGTAAACGAGCAGGAAGTACATTTCAGGCTGATAGGTGAATTCAATGCGTACAACCTGCTGGCAGTGTATGGCGCTGCTGTTTGCCTGGGAAAAGATAAGCAGGAAACATTGCAAACACTCAGCAGTTTAACAGGCGCAGAAGGAAGGTTTGATTATTCAGTGAGCAGGAATGAGAATGTGGTGGGCATTGTTGATTATGCACACACGCCGGATGCTTTGCTGAATGTGCTGGCAACTATAAAAAACTTACGGCAGGGACATGAGCGCATCATTACGGTAGTGGGCTGCGGCGGCGACAGGGACAGAACAAAGCGCCCCATTATGGCGGAAGTGGCCTGTGAGTACAGCGATAAAGTGATCTTCACTTCCGACAACCCAAGGAGCGAAGATGCGCAGGAGATAATAAAAGAGATGGAAGCCGGTGTAAGTATTGTGGCAAGAAAAAAATACATCTCCATTGCTGACAGGAAAGAAGCGATCAAAACGGCGGTAAGCCTTGCTGAAAAAGAAGACATCATTTTAGTGGCAGGCAAAGGGCATGAAAAATACCAGGAGATAAAAGGCGTGAAGTATGATTTTGATGATAAGAGCGTGCTGAATGAAATGTTTGAATTGCTGGAGAAGTAAAATGAAGGTTTAAAACGGTTAGGTAATGTCCATAGACCATGGTCCATGGGCTATGGACACAAAGCAAAGCTATGCTGTATCACATTTTTCATTGGTTAACGCACAACTGGGACAAGTCGGTATTTCCAGGCAGCCTGCTGTTCAGGTTCATCACCTTCAGGGTGTTGCTGGCGGTTACGTTAAGCCTTGTGATCACAACAGTATTTGGTAAAAAACTGATTGAGTACTTACAGAAAAAACAGTTAGGCGAAAGCGTCAGGGATTTAGGCCTGGCAGGTGAACAGCAAAAGAAAGGCACGCCAACCATGGGCGGCATCATTATTATCCTGGCGATAATAATACCAACACTGCTGCTGGCTAACCTTAATAAAACTTATATCCGGCTGATGCTTTTGTGTACCGTATGGCTGGGGCTGATCGGCTTTATAGATGATTATTTAAAAATAAGAGCTAAGCGCATTGCACAGCAAAAAGGCATTGCATATAAAAAAAGTGATAGCGATGGCCTGGCAGGCAGGTTTAAGATTTTCGGGCAGGTGATGCTGGGAATAATCGTAGGGGTTACGCTTTACTTCAGCCCGAACGTAACGGTGAAAAGGGAAGTAATTGCCAACGTAAATCCCAATGAAGTAATCCAGAGAGGTGAAAAGAAATTGAATGAAGATACTGTGGTGATTGACGGGCAGGCACACCGTTTTGTTACAGTAAAAACGCCAATCACTACTATACCCTTTGTAAAAACACACGAGTTCAACTATGCCAAACTGTTGCCGGAAAACTGGGAGAAGTTTACTTATATCATTTACATCATCATTGTAATTTTTATAGTAACGGCGGTGAGCAACGGGGCAAATATTACGGATGGGCTGGACGGTCTGGCAACAGGTGTAAGCGCTGTGATCGGCATATGCCTTGGGATATTCGCTTACGTTAGCGGCAACATAAAATTTGCAGAGTATCTCAACATCATGTACATACCCAACCTGGCAGAGCTATCCATTTTTATCGCCGCATTCGTGGGTGCCTGCATCGGGTTTCTCTGGTACAATGCTTACCCGGCACAGGTTTTTATGGGCGATACAGGCAGCCTGGCATTGGGGGGCATTATTGCGGCGCTGGCAATCATTGTGCGCAAAGAATTATTGATACCGTTTTTCTGCTTCGTGTTTTTGGTGGAAAACCTAAGCGTGGTGCTGCAGGTGACCTATTTCAAATACACGAAGAAAAAATATGGAGAAGGCAAGAGGATCTTTTTAATGAGTCCTTTGCACCATCACTATCAAAAACTTGGCTATCATGAAAGCAAAATAGCGGTGAGGTTCTGGATTGTGACGATACTGAGCGTGGTGGTGGCGATAGTAACATTGAAATTAAGATAGTAAATTTTATTATTCAGAACCAGATTCAACCATCTGAATAATTCCAATACCAATGAAAATCCCGCTGCCTCTGGCGGCAGTGCCTAACGGAAACGAACCCGTTAAATTCTATGCTTTTGAAGAACCATTTTATTACGTTCTGTGAAAACTGACCAACCGGCGAAACGAATGTATAGGACTGCTGAAATTCTATACTACTGAAAAACCACTTTTTGCAGCATTGAATGAATTAACTGAACTGTGTCAAAACGAATGGTCATACTGGGCGCCGGCGAAAGCGGGGTGGGGGCAGCCATACTGGCAAAGCAGCAGGGTTGTGATGTGTTTGTAAGCGATGGAGGCTCAGTTAACGAAAATTATAAACAGGAATTGCAGCAGCGCAATATCCTGTTTGAAGAGAACGGGCACAGCGAAGAAAAAATTTTGAATGCAGATGAAGTGATGAAAAGCCCCGGCATTCCCGAAAAAAATGACCTCGTAAAAAAGATCAGGAAGAAAGGAATACCGGTGATCAGTGAGATTGAGCTGGCGTACCGCTACAAAGGCAAAAGCAGGATCATTGCTATTACCGGTACCAATGGAAAAACCACCACCACAGCATTGACCTATCACATCTGCAAGCATGGCGGTGCTGATTGTGCTATGGTGGGCAATATCGGGTATTCGTTTGCCAGGCAGGTGGCGGTTGATCCGAAAGAATTGTACATAATAGAAATAAGTTCTTTTCAACTGGATGATATAAAGGATTTCAGGCCGGATGTAGCAGTGCTTACTAACATTACCGAGGACCATTTAGACAGGTACGGGTACAATATGCAGAACTACATTGACAGCAAGTTCCGCATAGCGATGAATCAAACGGCAGGCGATGTATTCATCTACTGCCTGGATGATGAAATAACAAGAGATAATATTGACAGGTATCCCATTAAATCAAGACTATACCCAATCACTATGAGTAAACAGTTGCCACAAGGCGCTTACATCAGCAATGCAGCATTGCATTTAAAATGGAAAGGAGAAGAAATGCAGATGAGCATAAATGACTTTGCATTAAAAGGAAAACACAATCAATATAACAGTATGGCAGCAGGAGCAGCGTCAGTAGCAGTTGACATTAAAAAAGAGCACGTGAGGGAATCATTGCAAACATTTCAGAGCCTTGAGCACAGGATGGAACCTGTGGCAACGATCAAAGGCATTGAATTTATAAACGACAGTAAGGCCACCAATGTGAACAGCACCTGGTTTGCGCTGGAAAGCATGACCAAGCCCACCATATTGGTATTGGGCGGCATTGATAAAGGGAACAATTACGCTATCCTGATGGACCTGGTGAAAGAAAAAGTGAAAGCGATTGTGTGCATGGGTACGGACAACAGGAAGATACATGAGGCCTTTGGTTCTGTGGTGCCTTTGATGGTGAACACAGCATCGGCAGAAGAAGCCGTGCAGGCAGCATTTCATTTTGCTACCAAGGGCGATGTGGTTTTATTAAGCCCTGCCTGCGCCAGTTTTGACCTGTTTAAAAATTATGAAGACAGGGGAAATAAATTTAAAGCAGCAGTAAAGAATTTATAATTAAGGCAGGGCCTTAACGGTTGTTTGAGTAAAAAGTAAAGCTCCCAGCTCACCCCTCTCCTAAAGGAGAGGGGCCGGGGGTGAGGTGAAAAAGTAAAAAGACCAAACGAATAAACAGAGATTGAATTTTAATCGTTGCCGAAAGATATGCTGATAAAGTGATTGCAACGCAACGATGATGCCACAAGGAATCCCGATAGTTATCGGGACCGGTATCAAAACAAAGAAAACAGTAATGCCCAACAAGCTCGACATATTAAAACAATTTCTCGGTTTCACTGAAACAACTGAAGGCGCTTTCACCTCTTCCATCAAGGGGCTGGATACTTCCAACATTGTGAATAAGACAAAAGGCGACCGCGTCATCTGGGCGATTGTGGTGATACTTACGCTGGTAAGCTTGCTGGTGGTGTACAGCAGCACCGGCTCGCTGGCGTATAAATACAGCAAGAGCACAGAGAGTTTTTTATTTAAGCAATTCGGATTTATCATTCTTGGTGTGCTTGTCATCTACTTTGCACACAGGGTTAACTACACTGTGTACTCAAGAATAGCCATCATCCTGTTTTTAATTTCAATACCATTATTGTTATATACATTGTTGTTTGGTGTTGAGCTAAACTCCGGCAGCCGCTGGATAAAGCTGCCGGTGATCAACATGACATTTCAAACTTCTGACCTGGCAAAGCTTGCCTTATTTATGTACCTGAGCCGGCAGCTCAGCCGCAAACAAAATGTTATAAAAGATTTCAAAAAAGGATTTTTACCGATCATTATTCCGGTTGCAATTATTTGCATGCTCATTGCGCCGGCCAATCTTTCCACCGCAGCGCTCATCGGCGGTACAAGTGTTTTGTTAATGTTTATCGGGCGTGTTAACTGGAAGCATATTTTAAGTACTATTGGTATCGCAATGGTACCGGTGCTGCTGCTTGTTACCCTCGCAGTAAGTTATTACGATAAAGCAGAGCACAGGGCAAAAGACCTTCCGTCAATACTATCGGTTGGGCGTATCCCAACCTGGATTGGAAGGATACAAACCTTCGTCTACAGTAATAAAGAAGACCAGAATGAAAAATTGTACCAGATCAACCAGGCAAAAATTGCAATAGCAAAAGGCGGTTGGCTGGGCAGGGGCCCGGGCAACAGCGAGCAGCGCAACTTTCTGCCACACTCTTACAGTGATTTTATTTATGCGATCATCCTGGAAGAGTATGGTTTGCTGGGAGGCACATTCATTGTCTTTATCTACCTCCTGTTTTTATACCGCTGCATACGGTTGTATCAAAAATGCCCTTTTGCATTTGGGGCATTTTTGGCACTGGCGCTGAGCTTTACGCTGGTGATACAGGCTATTGCCAACATGGGTGTGAACGTAAATGTGTTTCCCAATACAGGTGTTACGCTGCCATTGGTGAGCATGGGCGGCAGCAGTTTTTTATTTACCTGTTTATCCATCGGTATCATATTAAGTGTGGCAAGAAACGTGGAAATGCAGGAAGGTAAAGCGGTGGCGGCGGCAGTAGTGGCAAATGAAGAAGCCCGGTCGCAGCCGGTCTGACCGTCTCGGTCTGGCCGGATTAGTGGTTTTTTGTAAAGAACATTAGTTCCTTGATTGAGCATCGTTGTGTCCTGAGCGTAGTCGAAGGACTCACTTGTACAAAATATTCTTTGGTCGGCACCGCAGGTCAGACCAAATTTTAAGGGTTGAATAATGAATGAAGATAAAAATAAACAGGCAGGGTTCAACATCATCATGGCAGGAGGAGGCACAGGAGGCCATATTTTTCCGGCAGTAGCAATTGCCAACGCAATAAAAAAACTGCAGCCCGATGCCAGCATTTTGTTTGTGGGCGCCAAAGGAAAAATGGAAATGGAAAAAGTGCCGCAGGCTGGTTATAAAATTGAAGGGTTGAATATAGCAGGTTTCAACAGGAGTTCTTTGATAAAAAATATTGGATTGCCTTTTAAGCTGATAAAAAGTTTTTTACAGGTTAAAAGCATTTTCAAGCAATTCAAGCCCAATGCGGTGATTGGCGTGGGAGGCTACTCAAGTTTCCCGGTATTGCGCTTTGCGCAATCAAAGGGTATAAAAACTTTTATCCACGAAAGCAATTCGTTTGCCGGCAAAAGCAATATCCTGCTGGGCAAAAAAGCAACGAAGGTTTTTGTTGCCATTGACGGAATGGAGAAATTTTTCCCGGCTGATAAAATCATTATCAGCGGAAACCCGGTGAGGGCAAGCATTACCAGCAGCAATATCAGCAGGGAGGAAGCAATAAAGTTCTTTGGCTTAGACCCCAGTAAAAAAGCGGTTTTGTCTGTTGGCGGCAGCCTTGGTGCAAAAGGCATCAACGAAGCATTGGGTAAAAATATTGATGCGTTTGAAAAAAACAACCTGCAATTGATATGGCAAACAGGTAAGCCTTATGCTGAAAGAGGTAAACAGGTATGTGCAGGCAAACAAAATATTTGGGTAAATGATTTTATCACTCAAATGGAATATGCCTATGCCGCCGCAGATGTAATCATCAGCCGCAGCGGCGCCATGAGCGTAAGCGAAATATGTGTGGTAAAAAAGCCGGTGGTATTTGTGCCGTTTCCTTATGCTGCCGAAGACCACCAGACGGTGAATGCAAAAAAGCTGGTTGACCGCAATGCAGCATTAATGGTAAGCGACAGCGAAGCATCTGAAAAATTAGTAACAACAATTATTGCATTGGCAGGCGATGAACAAAAGCAAAATGAATTAAAACAAAATATCAGCAAGCTGGCAGTAACCAACGCTGATGAATTGATAGCAAAAGAAATTTTAAAAAGTTTAGGCGTTTAAAAAGTTTAGGCGTTTAGAAAGTTTAGAGGTTTAGCAGTACAGTATTACAAAATGAAAAATGTTGAAGAAATAGTAGAGAGTTTAAAAGCCTCCCCTGCGGGGAGGTTGGAGGGGGTCTTTTTCCTCGGCATTGGCGGGATTGGTATGAGTGCATTGGCAAGGTATTTTAATGCTAATGGTGTTGAGGTAAGTGGCTACGATAAAACAGAAACAGCACTATGCAAAGAATTAGCGGCAGAGGGAATAAAAATTCATTACGAAGATAATATAGAGTTCATTGACAAGAATGCAAAGCTGGTGGTATATACACCTGCTGTTCCAAAAGATCATAAAGAGTTGAACTATTACCTGGCAAATGGTTACACTGTTGTAAAACGCAGCGATGTGCTGGGAGCCATTACTGCCAATAGCTTTAATATTTGTGTGGCAGGTACGCATGGCAAAACCACCACGAGTACGATGGTGGCGCATATTCTCCGCCACAGTGGTTATGGGTGCAATGCTTTTTTGGGAGGTATTTCTGTGAACTATAACAGCAACTTCTGGAGCAGCGACAAGAACGTGTCTGTTGCAGAAGCGGATGAATACGACAGGAGTTTTTTGAAATTAAGCCCCGATGTGGCCATCATCAGTTCAATGGATGCCGACCACCTGGACATTTACGGAACGGCAGAAAATATGGAGCGGGCTTTTATTGATTTTGCTGCAAGGATAAAGCCTGGCGGCTTGCTCATCAGCAAATACGGCTTAAAAAGAAATGCGGATCTGCAGGCACCCAACCATATCACCTATGATGTGCAGAATGATAAAGCGGAAGTGAATGCTTTCAATATCCGCATTGATAACGGCAGCTATTTGTTTGATGTGAAAGTAAAAGACAAAATGCTGAAAAATGTATTGCTGAACATGGGGGGTATGCACAATATTGAAAATGCTGCGGCTGCCATTGCTGTTGCTGTGCATTTGAATATTGAAGAAGAAAAAATAAAAGCAGCGGTAGCAGATTTTAAAGGAGTGAAAAGAAGGTTTGAATACATAGTGAAGAATGACAGCGTGGTAATGATCGATGATTATGCTCATCATCCTGAAGAATTGAGGGCTTTGATAACCGGCGCAAAAAAATTGTTCAGCAATAAAAAATGTTTGGTTGTGTTTCAGCCGCATTTATTCAGCAGAACAAAAGACCATGCTGACGGTTTTGCAGAAGTGCTGGACATAGCAGATGAAACAATTCTCCTTCCCATTTACCCTGCAAGGGAATTACCGATGGAAGGCGTGAGCAGCGAAATGATACTGGAAAGAATGCACAGTGAAAATAAAATGGTATTGAGTAAAGAAAATTTATTGAAGCATTTACGGCAGGAAAAGCAGGCGCATGTGGAAGAGGGCTTTGAGGGTTTGCTGCTGATAACATCCGGTGCAGGCGATATAGATACATTGGTAGAACCAATAAAAAAAATAGCAGAAAATTAAATTATTGAAAAACAGTTTGAAAATACAGGGCCAAAAAGCCTCTCCTGCGGGGAGGTGGGAGGGGGTAGTAAAATGGCTCTTCACTTCTTTGTGGATCGCTCTGGGCGCAGGCGTGGCCGTATTACTCATTGCTGCTATCAATAAAGAAAACAAGGAACTGTGCAAAGGGCTTAACATTACTATCAAAGGAGTGAGCAATAATTTCTTTGTTGACAAAAACGATGTCATCAATGCGCTCAACCAATACATTGACGGCTCACCGGTGGGGCAGCCCGTAAGGTTCTTCAATTTGAAATCGCTGGAAAGCGACCTGCAAAAAGATGTATGGGTAAAGCAGGCGCAATTGTTCTTTGATAATAATAATGTGTTGCAGGTAGCCATTACCGAAAGGGAACCGGTGGCAAGGGTGTTTACAACAGGCGGCAGCACTTTTTATATTGACAGCAGCATAGCCATGCTGCCGTTGAGCGAAAAATTTTCTGCAAGGTTGCCGGTGTTTACCAATTTCCCTTCTGATAAGGCAGTGCTTGCAAAGCAGGACAGTGCCCTGCTGAAGGATATATATAATGTCAGCATGGCCATACAAAAAGATGCTTTTGCAATGGCATTGATAGAGCAGGTAGATATTACACCGCAAAGGCAATTTGAGCTGATGCCGAAAATTGGTGATAACACTATTGCTTTCGGTAACGGAGAAAACATTGAACAAAAACTGTCCAAACTCAAACTGTTTTACCAGGAAGTGATGCCCAAATGCGGCTGGAATTATTACAGCAAAATAGATGTGCAATATGCAGGGCAGGTAGTGGCCAAAAGAAAGGGCGCTGAAGACAAAACGGCTGATTCATTGCGGACACTGCAACTGATGCAGTCCATTGCAAAAACAGCAGAAGCCCTTGCCAGTGATTCGTTGCAGGCGATAATGCAGGACAATGAGCACAATACCACCAGCTTTAACCTGATAGAGGAATCAAGGGAAAGAGATGACAACATGGAACCGGAAGATGCAGTTGAAAGCAGTGTTCCGGCTCATCCCCAGGGAATACCGGTTGTTGCCAAACCTGCAATTACTGCTCCGGCGCCTGTGAAAAGCACGACTGCTGCCGTTTTAAAGAAACCGGCAGCGAAAGCTCCGGCTAAACCGGCAATTGCAACAACACCTAAAACCAAGGCAACTGTAAAACCGAAAACAGCAGTTGTAACTAAACCAAACGCGGCGAAGAATACAAAGCCAGCTATAACAAAACCTAACCCAGTCCCTGCGAAAACCCCTGTTCAAAAACCAAAAGCAGTAATGCCGAAAAATGATTATTAATTGACAAAACAGCATAATTAATTTTAAAAAACACAACACAAACACATACAACTATGATTAATGAACAAGAAAACAACGGTATGGTTAATGACAACCCCGTTATTGTGGGCCTTGACATAGGCACTACAAAAATTGCGGCTATTGCCGGCCGTAAGAATGAATATGGCAAACTGGAGATTCTTGGCTTCGGCCGTGCCAACAGCAACGGTGTGCAGCATGGCATGGTGCTCAACATTGACCAGACCATTAAAGCCATTCAAACGGCGCTGGAAAACTGTTATGCTTCCAATCCCAACCTTGCTATCAGTGAAGTGTATGTCGGCATCGCAGGCCATCACATCAAAAGCCTGCAAACCAGGGGCGATATTGTAAGGCAGAATACGGAAGAAGAGATCCGCCAGGAAGAAATTGACCGGCTGATTGCAGACCAGTACCGCACTTATATTCCCGCCGGCGACCAGATTATTGATGTGATACCGCAGGAATTTACCGTAGATAATTTTCAAAACATTCCCAACCCTATTGGATACAGCGGCGTGAAAGTGGGCGCTAATTTCCACATCATTACCGGTGATAAAAATGCCATCCGCAATATCAACCGCAGCGTTGAAAAATCAGGATTGAAAACAAAAGACCTGGTATTGCAGCCATTGGCTTCTGCGGCAGCAGTGATGTGCGAACAGGACCTGGAAGCCGGCGTGGCCATTGTGGATATCGGTGGCGGCACTACCGACCTGGCTGTTTTTTATGAAGGCATTTTAAAACATACGGCCGTTATTCCCTTTGGCGGTGAAAACATTACCAATGATATTAAGAACGGGCTGGGTGTTTTAAAAACACAGGCAGAGCAAATGAAGCTGCAGTTTGGCAGCGCCTTAAGCGATGAAGCCAAATCAAACGCTTTCATTACCATCCAGGGCCTGCGGGGTATGCCGCCCAAAGAAATAAGCGTGAAAAACCTGGCAAGCATTATACAGGCACGCATGAGTGAGATTATGGATTTTGTTTCTTACCATTTAAAACAGGTGGGGCTGGATACAAGGCTGCTCAACGGCGGTGTTATCCTTACCGGCGGCGGCTCGCAATTAAAACACCTGATACAATTAACAGAATACGTAACGGGTTTGAATGCAAGGATCGGTTATCCCAATGAGCACCTTGCCAGCGGACATATTGAAGAGCTGGCCAAGCCCATGTACAGCACTTGTATCGGCTTAATACTGAAAGGCTATAATGATTATGAAAACAAGAACAAACAATTTGAAGAAAAATTCAGGAAGATAGAAGTGCCTTCCTCATTACAACGTAAACCAGTAGACGAAACTTTGCATGTGCCTGCAGAGGAAGAAGAGCCTGTAATGACAGAAGCATCCGGCACACACAAAACAAAAGAGCGTAAGTCTTTAAAAACATTTATGGACTCTATCAAAATAGGGTTGATAGACCTGTTTAAAGAAGAAGGGGACGCACAATTATAAGTGTCCCGGCCCGTCATAATTTATTAGTTCTTTATTTGTTATTACTATACTAACCATTAATTCAAAAGTACCTGCTGTTTAATAAAGAGGTATTTAAACAAGGCCCTGACATTCCTTTCCATTGGAAAGATTGGGAGGGGCCGCCTAAATTTTTTGTTATGATACATTTTGATTTGCCCAAAGAGCAGTCATCCATCATCAAGGTAATTGGTGTGGGCGGCGGTGGCAGCAATGCTGTTAACCACATGTACTCCCAGAATATAGAAGGGGTAAACTTTATTATTTGTAATACGGATGCGCAGGCCATCGCACAAAGCCATGTGCCGAATAAAATACAATTAGGCCCACATTTAACGCAGGGCCTTGGTGCAGGCGCTAATCCTGATATTGGCCGGCAGGCAACGGAAGAAAGCCTGGAAGAGATCAGGCGTATTTTGGAAGTGAATACCAAAATGGCATTCATCACTGCCGGCATGGGTGGTGGTACCGGTACAGGTGGTGCACCTATCGTTGCAAAGATTTGTAAAGATCTAGGCATACTCACCGTGGGTATTGTTACCACGCCATTTGCTTATGAAGGAAAGAAACGCCTTGCACAAGCACAGGAAGGAATTAAATTACTGGAAGGCCATGTAGATACATTGCTGGTAATAAGCAATGATAAGCTGCGCCACCAGTTTGGTAATTTAAAAATGAAAGAAGCATTTTCAAAAGCAGATAATGTGCTGGCAACAGCCGCAAAATGTATCACTGATGTAATCAACAGCACGGGACAGATCAACGTAGATTTTGCTGATGTATGCACTGTAATGAGCAATGGTGGTGTGGCTATCCTGGGCAGCGCTACCGGTGAAGGGGAAAACAGGGCGCAAATGGCAATTGAAAATGCGCTTAACTCTCCGCTGCTGAATGACAACGATATCCGTGGCGCAAGGTGGATACTCATCAATATCAATTCTGCCGAAGGTGAGCATGAATTTACCATGGATGAAGTGGAAGTGATACAGGATTATTTGCTGGCCAGGGCAGGAGAAGGCACAGACGTGATACTTGGTTTGGGGTATGACAGCACATTAGGTTCCTCTATCGGTATCACTTTAATCGCAACAGGCTTTGAGCACAAAGATCCATTTGCAAAAGCTGACATGAAGCCAAAAGAAGAGGTTAAAGAAGATAAAATTGTAATGGAGCTTGCAATGCCCGCAAAAGAAGAAAAGAAAGCAGCGCAGCAGCCTGCATTGCAAATGGAACCCGGAACAAAAGAAGCTGCGCCCGCAGCGCCTGTCGCTGAAAAAACAGAAGCGTCCGCAGCGCCTGAAAAAATAATAATGGAACTGGCAACCCCCGAAGCGCCGGCCATTCAAGAGCCTGTTATAACCACAGGAATTGTATCTGTCGACATGAAAGCACCCACACCGGAAAAACCGGCCGAACCAGCTTCGGCCACTGCTCCGGTGTTTTTTGAAATCTCTTCTGCAGCCGATCAAAAGCCTACGGTGGTATTTGACATCCCGGTTATTCCCCCGGCCGGCACCGAAAGCAAGACTGATATTGCTGACAGTACCGCAACCTCTGAAGAAAAGCCCGTTACTACCGGTAACGAAGAAACGAAAAAACAAGAAGCTAGCACGCCTGTCTCGTCAGCAGGCGGATACCTGGCCAAACCTCAGAAGATTTATGCTTATGAGGAAAAGCCAACCCCAGAATCCAATACTAACGAGGAACTAACCCCTTTGCAGAGTACTTCCCGGGCCGACGAACCTGAGTTTGAAATGCAAATGGTGGTTAAAGATTCCCATGAAGCGGCGGAGGATAAGGAGGAACTACAGCAAACTCAGCAGCCCATTACAATGTCTTCAGTTGAGGAACCTGCTTTGCAGGACGAAACGGAAGAATTACGGCGCCGGGCTGCCGAAAGGATTACCAAGCTGCGTAATTTGTCATTCAATATTAATGCAGCAGACCCTAATAACGAGTTTGAAACAGTGCCCGCCTACCTTCGCCGCAATATGGAATTGCACAATTCCCTTGCGGATGTAGAAAGCTTTTACAGCAATTACCAGGTAAAAACAGACGACAACAACCAGGCTGAGATCAGTACCATCAATACTTTTTTAGAAGGCAAAAAACCAGATTAAATATTTCGCTGCGGCGAATGGCTGTTTGTTAATTATAGTGTGTGTTAGCCCCCCGAGCAATCGGGGGGCTTGTGTTATTTTCCTGTAAAATTGCCGGCCGTATTAAAGAAACCGCAAAACGAATGAATAAATAAGAATAAATTTAACCTGATGAAAAGCTATACAATACGAACAGCCTTTCTCTTACTATTGATGGGGCGGGCACAAATAATGCCTGCACAATGCAGCAGCAGGGACAGTCTGCAATGCTGCAGCACCACCGGTAAAGATTGTATGTTCTCTGCCGCCAAATTAATTATACCATCGGCGGGTATCACTTATGGAATATTGAGCTTAACATCAGATGATTTGGAACAGCTTAACCTGTCTACCCGGCATGAGATTAATGAACACCGGCCGGCACATATCAACCTGGATAATTATACACAGTATGTTCCGGCTGTTTTGGTATATGGTTTAAACTTATCCGGTATAAAAGGCGAACATAATTTCAGGGACAGGACAATTATATATGCAACCTCACAATTGCTTTCAGCGGCTGTGGTGGTGCCCCTGAAGCATGCGGTAAAAGAAGAGCGGCCTGATGGCTCAGATAATTTATCTTTTCCTTCCGGGCATACGGCAACGGCCTTTTCGGCTGCGCAATTCATGTTCAGGGAATACCGGCATAAAAACTTTTGTTTAAGCATTGCCGGCTATCCCTTTGCTGTTTTTACGGCAGTGTACAGAACGCTCAACAATAAACATTGGGTGGGTGATGTAGTAGCCGGCGCAGGCATTGGCATTTTATCTACCGAAGCTGCTTACTGGCTTTTTCCGAAGGTTAATAAAATATTTAAAAGAAAAAACAGTGCATCACAGGTTGCGGTTTTGCCTTATTATCAGCCGCAGTCACCAGGAATAAGTTTGGTAAAAGTTTTTTAATTTGAAAATACGGGCAGGCAATAAAATACCCTTCCATGGCAGGGTATTCGTTTATTTCAAAAAAGTTCAGTCTTATTTCACTTCCATCTTCAGCAGCATTTCGCTTTCAATAAAGCCTTCCAGCTCATCTCCCACCACGCATTCACCCACGCCGGCCGGCGTGCCGGTAAACACCAGGTCGCCGATATTTAGAGAAAAATAATTGGAGATATGTGCGATGATGGCTTCAAAATTAAAAGTCATCTGGCCGGAATTGCCCTGCTGCGCCAGCTCCTTGTTTTTATATAAGCTGAAGTTCACATTTTTTTTATTGAACCCCGGCGTAAGGTCAATGAACTTGCCCACGGCAGCAGAATTGTCAAACGCTTTTGCCTTTTCCCAGGGCAGCCCTTTTGCTATCAGGTCATTCTGCACGTCCCTGGCAGTAAAATCAATACCGATGCTGATGCCATTGTAATAATTGGCTGCATGGCGCTCCTGTATATACTTGCCGTTTTTTGAAATGCGTAAAACAAGCTCTGCCTCGTAATGAAGCTCATTGGTAAACTCGGGATAATAGAACGGGGTATGGCTTTGCAATAAAGCACTCTTGGGCTTCATAAACAACACAGGTTCCGCCGGTATATCGTTGCCAAGCTCTTTGGCATGCGCCGCATAATTGCGGCCTACACAAATTATCTTCATCGTTTCAGTTGTTAGAGGATAGCAGGTTATAAAAACGAATATAGAAACAAAACACGTAAAAAAACAACATGATACCGTAAAAATACGGCTTACTTATTGAATGGTGAGTTTATTTATTTCGTTCATAGTTTGTTCTATTCCTGCTGTAGCGAATTTTTCTATTATATCAACGCAAATTTGAATTTTTAATTGCACCAGGGGGATTTCAGCGGCCTGCCATTTGCCCAAAACAAAATCTGCCTGCATCCCTTTGGGATAATTATTGCCGATGCCAAACCGCAGCCTCGGGTAATTTTGATGGCCCAGCGTGCTTTCAATATCCCTCAGCCCGTTGTGCCCGCCCGAAGAACCCGATGGCCGCAGGCGTAGTTTATCTAAGGGCAATGCTACGTCATCCACGATGGTCAGCGTATTTTCCGGTGGTATTTTTTCTTTGTCCATCCAGTATTTAAAGGCTTTGCCGCTTAAATTCATGTAAGTGGTGGGACAAATGCACACAAAGGGCTTGCCCCTGTACTTTACTTCTGCCACATACGCCAGCCTGCCTTCTTTAAAAGTGCCGCCGTGCTTTTTTACAAAGGCAAATACCACATCAAAACCTATATTGTGCCGGGTATTGGCGTACTCGTTGCCGGTATTGCCCAACCCAACAATTAAAAACTTTGACATAAGGTGGTGAAGATAATAAATTCACAGGGTTGGCAAAGGTTGTTACCTCTTTACTGGCATACAGGCGGGAAAATAAAAAAACCAATAAAGGATTGCCCCTTTATTGGTCATGGTATAAAAATTATGCTTTAGCTTATGGAACTGAGATCCACTTCATAAAAGCAACAAATTTGGCGGTGATCACCTGCATGTAGTTAACTGAAGCAGGCATGCTGATAGCGTTTGTTTTCATACGTATAGATTTAAATTAAAAAATACAGATATAGGGGGTGAAATGTATTTTCACCAATCATAAAAAACGGATAATTGCATATAATATTGCATTGGATAAAAAAAATTATCATTGCAATTCTAAAAAACTTTGGGTTTGTTCAATAAAACCGCCAGGTATATTTTTTTGTGCATAATGATGGTTGCTTTAACAGCCGCACCCGTCCATGCACAGCCAAATAACGGCACCGTAAACCAGGGCCGGCTTACAACAGTTATCGTTACAGAAGCGGTGATAGCTACCGCTACTACGGTTGCATTGCACTATTTATGGTATAAAAAATTTCCCAAGAGCAAATTCCATTTTTTTAATGATAATGCCGAATGGATGGGCATGGATAAACTGGGGCATGTAACCACGGCCTATACGGTTAGCGGGATCCAGTACGATATGATGCGGTGGAGCGGGGTGAACGATAGAAAAGCGGCATGGATCGGCGGCCTTACGGGGCTGGGCTTTCAAACTATTATTGAAATTTTTGACGGGTTCAATCAAAAATGGGGTTTTTCCAAAGGCGATATGCTGGCGAATATTACAGGCTCTGCCTTATTTGTGGCGCAGCAGCTGGCCTGGGGCGAACAAAGGGCAAGGCTTAAATTCTCTTTTCATAAAACGCTTTTTGCAAAATATAACCCCGGCGAATTTGGCACTAACGGCTGGCAAAGCTGGTTGAAAGATTATAACGGGCAAACTTACTGGCTGTCCATCAACCCGGCTTCTTTTATGAAAAGCAATACCTCTTTTCCGCAATGGCTGAACCTGAGCATGGGTGTCGGCGCCCAGGGTATGATCGGCGGCAGGACAAATCCTTCAAAAATTGGAGACGTTGTGATACCATCATTCATGCGGCAGCACCGCTATTTATTTTCCGTGGATGCAGACTTAAAAAGAATTGATAATAAAAATAATGATCCGCATATTTTGTTAACGCTTCCCAACATAATGAAATTCCCTGCGCCGGCGCTGGAATTTAAAAAAGATTCAGCGGTTGCGTTTCATTGGTTGTATTATTAATTGTTGAATAGCTGTATGGTTAAATTGTTGGTGAAACTTTGTGACAATAGATACCCAACAGCAATTTGACCATTTAACAATCAGGCAATAGCTTGTTTCTTCAGTACCGCCACAAACATTGAATCGGCTTTCACATTGTACCCATATAAATTTTTCATTTCAACCAGTTCCATATTTTTTTGCCGGCAGATATATTCAACTACTTCCTCATTTTCCTTTTTAAAAACCGAGCAGGTGATATAAAAGAGCAGCCCGCCTGTTTTTAAATGCGGCAGTATATTAATGGTGATCTTTTTCTGCCTGGCTGCATATTCCTCAATAGCGGCAGGATTGAAAAAATACAGTTGCTCGGGTGTTCTGCTCCAGGTGCCGCTGCCGGTGCAGGGGGCATCGCATATTATAATATCATACACTTCTGCCGGTGTCCGATAGCTACAGGGATTTTCATTGCTGCTGCTGTCGGCCACAAAATGCCGGTAATTTTTGATGCCGGCTGTTTTAAACCGGTGCTGCAGGTTGGCAATGATGCTCTCCCTGATGTCGGAGACGGTAAGGTTGATCTTCCCGTTCAGTAAGTCATATATCAAAATGGATTTTCCGCCGCTTGCTGCACAGCAATCCCATACGCTTATTTCTTTTTTATCACCGGTAAAATTATTTTCGGGCAAATAATTTAAAACCTGCTGTGAATTATAATCCTGCACTACCGCTTCTTTATCCGGGAGTAAAAAATTTTCAATATTGGTGCCGGAAGCAAACTGAACACAGGTATCGTTATTTAATAAACGGTATTCCACGCCGGACCGTTTTATTTTTTCAAGGGTAGCTGCTTTGTGCTGCGGTCTTATTCTTGCAAACAGGTCCGGTTGAACCAGGAACGACTTGTACAAAGATACCCGGCCAATGTCATTATTTAATTCTTCTTCAAAAGGAAAAACAGCCTGCAGCTGCAGGTTCAATAATTTTATTTTTTCTTCAACAGGCAACTGTATTTTTTCATCCCATCCCGGTTTTAAATTGCTTAATAATTCAGATGAGCTTGTATTGGAAAGAAAAAATGCTGCAAGCAAATTCTCTTCATTTACTTTTCTGTTCAGCAGCCGTCCTGCCCGGAAGTAACTGTAACAAACAGACGCAATTTGCTTCCTGTCCCTGGAGCCAAACTTTTTTTCCTGCGAAAAGAATTTTTTTATGAAAATGCTGAAAGGGATTTCGCCTTTATAGGAGGCGATAAGTTGCAAGGCAGTGTTGATATAGGAATGGTAGCGCCTCATTGTGGAAGATATGTTCAAGAGGTTCAAAAGGTTCCATGAGTTCCAAAGGTTCATAAACTTCCTAAACCTCTTGAACCTCTTGAACTTTTGGAACTTAATCAGATTTCAAGCAAACCTTTCACCGGGTCTTTGCCAAACAGCAGCAGGGCAGGGTTTTCCAGCAATTCTTTCACCCTTACCAAAAAGCTAACTGATTCCCTGCCGTCAATAATGCGGTGATCGTAGCTGAGTGCCACGTACATCATTGGCTTTATCACTACCTGCCCGTTGATGGCCATAGGCCTTTCCTGTATTTTGTGCATGCCCAGTATGGCGCTCTGCGGGATATTGATAATGGGAGTGCTCATGAGCGAGCCAAATACACCGCCATTGGTGATAGTGAAAGTGCCGCCGCTCATTTCTTCCAGCGTCAATTTGTTATCTCTTGCCTTAGTGGCCAGCTCCACTACTTTCTTTTCAATGTCAGCCATGCTTAAGCTTTCGGCATTGCGTATAACGGGCACGACTAAGCCCTTTGGTGCAGAAACTGCTATGGAAACATCGCAAAAATCATGGTACACGATGTTTTCACCATCAATCATGGCGTTTACTGCCGGCCATTCCTGCAGGGCAAAGCAGCAGGCCTTGGTGAAAAAGCTCATAAAGCCCAGGTTTACCCCGTGCAGTTCTTTAAACTTGTCTTTATGTTTGGCCCTTATTTCCATGATGGCGCTCATGTCCACTTCGTTGAAAGTGGTGAGCATGGCCGTAGTATTCTTGGCTTCCACCAGGCGGCGGCTTACTGTTTTGCGCAGGTTGCTCATCTTTTCTTTCTTCTCGTTCCTGCCAAACAGTTCCACGCCCGGTTTCCTGCCCGGGTGGGTGAGGGCTTCCAGGACGTCCTGCTTAAATATTTTTCCATTGCTGCCGGTGGGCACAATGGTCTTAGGGTCAATTTTTTTATCGGCTATCATAGCGGCAGCCACCGGGGTGGCCTTTATATCTTCTGCAGGTGCTGCTTTGGGAGCGGCTGCTTCTTTCTTTTCGGCAGGTTTTTCAGCAGGGGCAGCTTTGGGCTCTGCTGCTTTTGGCGCCGGGGCGCCTTCGGGTTTTTTGCCTTCCGTATCTATTTTGCAGACAACATCACCTATTTTAATGGTGTCGCCTTCGGCAGCAAGAGTAATAAGCGTCCCCGCCTGCTCTGCATTTATTTCAAAAGTGGCTTTTTCGCTTTCCAGTTCGGCAATCACTTCATCCCTTTCCACCCATTCGCCGGTCTTTTTTATCCATTTTACCAGGGTCACTTCCGTAATACTTTCCCCCACCGTTGGCACTTTTATTTCTGCTATCATGTTTCAGCTTTAAGAAATGCGAATTTCGGGCAAAAAATAACATATAAGCAAACAGATTTCCAATAAAAAGGAAAGAAAAGAAAAAAATCCCCTGAAGAGGGGATGGGGTTAACAAAAATGTTCTTTAATTTCACGCCTTCAAACACCCGGTATCTTTTGTAATGCCATTTACTAATTGTATTATCCCAAATACTAAATTATTTTTTGGGTATTACAGATTATCCTGTATTTTTAGTTCGGAATTAACTGTTAACAATCAATAAATTTTGCTCCATGAAGCTTAAAAAATTACACCTTGCGCTGATGGCCTGTGGTACTGTGGTGTGCAACCTTGCATCTGCACAGCTGTTTATAGACCAGGCTACTTTTACTATCCAGTCCGGCGCTACTGTTACCGTTCAGGGTGATGTAACCAGTAATGTGGACATCCAGGGTGCCGGCAAAGTAGTGCTGGCGGGGTCTGCCAACCAGAATGTGAACATGAACGGGTTTAGTATTCCTAATCTTGAAGTAAATAATGCGGCTAATGCTACACTTACCGGTAATGCCAAAGTTGCCGGCGATGTACTTTTCACCAGCGGTAAATTATTACTCGGCAATAACAATTTATCTCTTGCAAGCGCAGGCACCATCACAGGAGCCACCAATGCAAAATATGTGGTAACCAACGGTACCGGCAGGCTGATCAAAGCTGCCCTTGGCGCTACAGCTTTTACTTATCCTGTGGGCAACTCCACTTCTACTTACGAACCGCTTACGGTTAGTAACAGCGGTACTGCCGATAGTATCGGTGTAAGGGCTTCTGCGGCTGTGTTGAGCGGCGGCACTACCGGTACTGCCTACACTAAAGAAGTAGTGAACAATACCTGGACAATCACTGAAGCGATAGCCGGCGGCAGTAACCTGAGTGTAACTGCACAATGGGCTGGTGCGGAAGAATTGAGTGGCTTTGACAGGACAAGGACCGGGATATCATATTATATTACTTCGCCTGTTGCGAATGTAGGCTGGGATCTGCTGAACAGCCAGACTGCTGCTGCTGGCGGTGCCGGCCCATACACTGCAGCCCGTACAGGTATTACAAGCCTTGGTTCTTTTGCGGTGGGTACAAGGCCGGTACTTTCTCCATTATTGGTTTCGCCAAAAGTATTTTTGCAGGGCACGTATAACACTGGTACAGCCAGGATGGATGATAAGCTTCGCATGGCCAACCTGATACCAACCACAGAGCCATATTCTTCTGCTGTTGGTGGAACGCTTATTACTAATGCTTTAAAAGGAAGTGGTGGCGGAGAAACTGCTGCTGCATCTGTAGTTGGTTCTGGCGCTGGCGCTTCCACTGATAATACAATTGTTGACTGGGTACTTGTTCAACTACATAATTCAGGTACCGGCGCTGTTGTATCACAGAGGGCTGCATTGGTACAAAGGGACGGCGATGTAGTTGATGTGGATGGCGTTTCTCCTATTAACCTTGCCGGCAACGCTGCCGGTAGCTATTTTGTATCTGTTCGCCATAGAAACCACCTCGGTGTAAGAACAGCCGCAGCGGTATCTCTTGTAAAAACTACGGCAACCCCTTATAACTTCACTACTGCATTGACACAGGCCTATGCAGGTGCTGTTACTAATAATGCGATGGCTACACTTGCAACAGGCGTATATGGTTTATGGGGCGGCAATGCTAATACAGATTTGTTTAGCAGGAAAACTGGCTCTGCATCTACCAATGATTATTCGGTATTTCTTGCCGGAGTATCAAGCGTAGCAGCACCGGGGCCCACTTCTGTTTACAGAAAAGAAGATTTCAACCTTGATGGAAATGTGAGAAAAACAGGCTCGGCTACAACAAACGACTACTCTAAATTCTTAAGTATATTAGGTACTGCAACAATAATTACTCAACCCTCATTCTAAAAAACTTAAAGCGATAATAAAATGAAGAAGATATTTATAACATTATTGATTTCTTTGGGAGTTGCAGGTGTTGCAGTAAGCCAGGGTAAGTTTTCTGCTAACCTGTCTCATACGGACAACGTTATTACGTTTCAGTTGAAACCGGATATAACAACGAGCACGGGCTTTTCAACAATTGAATTTTTTGTGCGTTACCCTGATCCTTCGCCTGCTTTTACTTATGGTGTAGTTACAGTGAACACTACAGACTTTCCTGGTATGGCGGGTAATGGGAATGCAGGAGGCGGAGCGGTTGGTTCTGGCGCATGGGAAATAGAACGCGATAATCCGGCTTATACCATTGCTGGCTATCATGTAGACCACTTTATTTATACTGCTCCGGCTTTAATTACTACTACAGCAAGCTATACCGGTGGTACAGCATATGATGTAATAAGTGTTCCATTATTGGGCGTTCCCCCAAACACTGTAGATTTGCAATTTGTATCTGACGATTTTGAATCTACCTATTATCTTGCTATTACCGACCAAAATGGCGGCGACTTGAGGCCAGCTTCATTATCAAGCTATTTTTTTCCTGCTACATCTACTACAGCAGGCCCTTCT